>JASFPP010000046.1:0-21294 GCA_050115915.1 Candidatus Aminicenantota bacterium | reverse complement strand
CCGTCTTTATTGAGAGGCTGTCCTCCCGCACCCCTGATCTTTTCGGTAATGAGAAAGCCTGCGATCTGTTCGGGAAAAACGGATCCTGTGGGATGGTATTGGACTGAGTCCATGTACATGAGTTTTGCACCCGCTCTATAAGCCATAACAAGTCCATCTCCAGTCGCTCCATAGTGGTTTGTAGTGTCGAAACCTCTGATATGAAGCCGCCCGTATCCACCTGTTGCAATGATGGTAGCTTTGGCTTTGACCGTGAAGTACTCTTCAGTCTCGATGTTGTAGAGAACCCCCCCCGCGCACCGACCCTTATTGTCGAGAATCAGCTCAACGATGGGCATAAATTCCAATATCGTAATTTCCTCTGGATGGTTTCGGATCTCATCCATCAGAGTTCGCAGGATAATGGCACCCGTGTAGTCGCGGCAAGAGAGCATCCTCTTTCTCGATGTGCCCCCGCCATGGAGAACTTGAAGCGTGCCGTCCTCGGCTTTGTCCCAGACAACTCCCAGCTCTTCCAGCCACTTGACGACTTCTGGACCGTCTTCGGTTAAAGCACGGACAAGCTCTGGTTTGTTATCGAAATGTCCTCCACCGATTGCATCCAGATAGTGTCGTGTGGGAGGATCCTGTGGAGTGACGGCAGCTTGCATGCCGCCCTGTGACATCATTGAATTGGCGTCACCCAGGCGAAGTTTTGTAGAGATAATGGATTTTGCCCCGAGTTGTTGGGCGATGATCGCAGCTGCACAACCCGCTCCGCCTCCGCCGATAATCAGGATGTCGGTCTCATAATCGGTCGAATCCAGGTTAAAAAGCTTGGAACTGATCCTGGAATGAGATTCCAGGATATCAGAGACCTCTGTCGTTAATAATTCGCCTTTGTTGGGGCCTAACCTTACTTTCCGCCGTGATTCGATTTTATAATCGGGGTGGAATCTGTTGAGCACTTCCTCCCGTTCGTCTGCGTCCATCGGAGGAAAAACGGGCTTTCCTGATTTTGCCAACTCGAACCGTTCGTTTCGGGATTGGGTGACTTTTTTTAATGATTCGTTCATATATTCTGGATACATCGGACACTCCTTATTCGTTGGTAAATATGTATAATGAAACTTGAAAAGCTAAAATTTCCGCTGCATTCACTATCTTTTTTCCCTACTCAAGATCTCTCTCATAATATTTTTTCTTAAGATCCTTTTTCTTGGCTTTCATCAATTCTTCGTATTCTTTGTCATACTTCTTCCGCTTCATTTCTCTGATTCGTTTTTCCAGCGCTGTGCTCTCGGCAGACAGATACTTCCCGTACAACCTCTTTGCGAGTAGCCCCACATTGTACTGCACGATCTCTGCAGGACACCGGATGGCACACAATCCGCAACTAATGCAGTCAAAAGAGAGGTCCATGACCATTTCGATATCCCCCCTCATCGCAGCCTGGATATAATCCATGACTTCAAGGTCCTGGGGACAGGCTTTTGTGCATGTATTACAGGCTACGCAACGAAAAACCTCGGGATAGAGCATCTGGATGGTTTCCACATTGGGCTCGATCTTTTCGATGTCGTGGATCGCTCTCTGGCCCGGAAAAGTGGGAAGCTGCGCGAGCCACATCCCTTCTTCGACGAGAGTCGTGCAGGCAAGTCCTGTGTAGATCTTGTAATCTCCGGGTAACCGGTATACGGTTGCACACGCTCCGCAAAAACCTTCGCGGCAGCCTGCGCCTCTTTTGAGCTGGTAGCCTGCATACTCGATCGCTCCCATGATAGTCGCATCCGCTGGGACTTTATGGGCTTTGCCCATTATAAACACAGTCGCCATCGCTTCCTCAGGAGCTTCTGTTTTGGCTTTCTTTGTCTTGGGTGATGCGGGCTTCTTTTTGGCTGTTTTCTTTGTTGCCATCTTTCAGTCTCCTTCTTAGTATTCTTGAGGCAATTTTTTCAATTCGGCCCAGGAGTACACAGGACCGTCTTTGCAGACATAGTGCATGCCGATGTTGCATCTTCCGCATATACCGATGCCGCACTTCATCTTATTCTCCACTGTCGTGTATATTTGATCGTCTTTAAAGCCCAAATCTCCGAGGGCTTGTATGACGAATTTGATCATAATGGGCGGACCGCAGGTGATGGCGATCGTGTTTTTGGGTGAAGGCTTTTTGTCTGTTACGTTTTGAGGGACAAATCCGACAAACTCCTGCCATCCTTCTTCCTCCACATCCACAGAAAGGTGGACGGTCATATCCTTCCGGAGTTCCTCGAGCTCTTCCTTAAAAACGATATCTTTGGATGTTCGTGCGCCGTAGATCAGCATCAGGTCGCCGTAATCCTTCTTTTTTCCCAATGCTGTTTGTAGAACCGACCATATGGGTGCTAGACCGATCCCACCGCCTATAAAGATCAGTTTCTTCCCCTTCCAGTCTTCGATGGGAAAATTGTTACCGAGAGGACCCCTGATTCCGACGATATCTCCCTCTTTCATGCTGTGCAATTCGGATGTGACGCGTCCCATCTTCATAATGCTGAACTGGAGGTAATCTTTGACCAAGGGTGAGGAAGAGATGGCGAACATGGATTCTCCCTTTCCGAAAACAGAGACCATTGCACATTGGCCACAACGGTGGGTAAAATGATCGTCATTCACGAGTTGAGCCCGGAATGTCTT
The DNA here is from genome assembly GCA_050115915.1 of Candidatus Aminicenantota bacterium. Taxonomy (GTDB): domain Bacteria; phylum Acidobacteriota; class Aminicenantia; order Aminicenantales; family Aminicenantaceae; genus WTAW01. The sequence continues at coordinate 18,636 of JASFPP010000046.1, read as the reverse complement.
TATGGGCCTTGCGCCACTCACTTCTTCTTTGATGTTGATGATCTTGGCAAGTTTTGGAAGATAGACGTTTTCGTTATCCATAATCTCTCACCTTATTGAGGACTTCGATGATATCTATTCCCACCGGGCATTTGGAGACACAACGACCACATCCTGTGCACTGATAGTGATCGAAACGCTCCACAAAGTATTGATATTTATGCATGATCCTCTGTCTTAGCCGGGAAGCCTTGTCGGGTCTGGGATTGTGTCCGGACGAATGCATGGTAAAATCGGGAAACTGGCAGTTATCCCAGGTGCGAATTCGGTATCCTTTGAACGGAGCCACGGATGTGACTTCGTCGGATATGTCGAAACAGTGACAGGTCGGACAGAGATATGTACAGATCCCGCACCGCAAACAGCTCATGGATTCTTCATCCCAGAAAGGGGATTCGAACATCTCTTTGAGCTTGGGGGGGATTTTTTCGACATCTTTAACCTGCCTTTTCAGCTTTTCCTCTGATTCTGTATGGATCTTCGTCAGTTCCTTTTTATCCGTGCTATTGGGAGCTGTGAATACACTTTTTCCCAGATTGATGAGCTCATCTCCTTTTTTTGTCAGTGATTTGATGAAGTATCGATCCCCTAAGTCTGTTAACAGGATATCGAATCCATCCTCGGAATGGGGAGAGCCTTCAACAGAGGTGCAGAAACAATTGGGGGATGGTGGCGTGTTGCAGGAAAGGCCCACGATCGCTGTCTGTTCCCTGCGCCTTCCATAGTAGTTGTCTTTAATGTCTCCGCTATAAACAAGGTCTGTGAGCGTGAGGGCTTTTGCATCGCAGGGTCGAACACCGAAGATCACTCCAGGCTTTTCCTCTGGAAGGACTTCAGTGACGTCGAGAATGTCGTCCTCTCGACTGCTGAATTCCAGAAACACTTCTCTCTGGGGATTGACGATCTTTTTGGGTGCTTGGACTGTGTTCGGAAAATCGAGCTCTATTTCTCCTGCTGCGCTGATGACTTCATAACTCCAGTAATTGTCTTTTTTTACCGGTGCGTAGATCTCGTAGGCGTCGAGCTTTTCTATCCACTTGGGGAAGGATTTTTTTTGAAGTATCTTTTCCATGTTTTCACCTGATAAAATCCTCGGGATCCTCATCTTTAAAACTTGAGACAAGAGAGGGTTGGTCTGGGTCGAATCCGACTTCGTAGCCGAAAAGATTTTTGGCTTCCTTTTCCATCTTTTTATTCAGAAACCGGATAGGAATGTCCAGGGGACAAACGCGTTCACACTCGCCACAATCGATACAGCGTCCAGCCAGGTGTATGGCCCGCGTTAAATGATAGACGATATTTTCGGAAAGATTGGGCGATTTTTCGATCCATTTGATTTTCTGGGCCTTCTCATCCGCGGTTGTATCCGGTTCCACAGCAAAACTGATCGTGTCGACCACACATTCGTCGCAATAACACATCGGACAGACGGAACGGCAGGCATAGCAGCGGATGCATTTATCCAGCTGTTCCATCCAGAACTTCCAGCGATCTTCTTGCGATAACGCTTCGATCTTTTCGACGGATCCGAAAGGCTGGTCGATTTGTTTTCTGATCTTCTCGCCGAATACGATGTCGAAAACTACGGGAAAATTGGCTTTGCATTCCAGACATCTATCAGCCAGGATCTCTTCAGCCGGGATTTTTTCCTGTCCGCTCTCTGTCGTTACGGTGAAGTTCCCGTTGTCCTCAAAATCGATATGAGTGACTGTTTGTCCTTTGAGTCTGGCGGCTAGTTTTTTTTCGTCCATGATTCCTGTTTTTTCGCAGGAGACACCCAGAAGATAGACGTCCTCGCGTTCGATGTATTTTTCCTGGAGGAGGACATTGATGGCGCGGCTGTCACAACCCTTAACGACAATACCTATCGGTCGTTCGTCAGGCTTTTTGTCTCTTTTGAGACGTTTTTTTTCGTCGACGATGAATTTAGTCAGATTATGCACACAGGCCGGATTCCAAACGAGATTTTCGACACTCTCATTGTCTTTGATGAAGGCGGGAGCTGGCATAAAGCCATCCGCTCCCTGTGCATATCCGATGATATACTTGACTTTTCCACTCTCTAAGATTCTGGCTGCTTCTTTTTTGAGGTCTTCCAGGTTCACCATTATGGATTTCTCCTCAACTTTGTTTGGGGACCGAGGGGTTTAAGAGTATTCACAAAATCTTTGATGATCTCTGTGTATTTTAAACCTTCGGCGGCAGAGACCCAGGACATCTGGAACCGTTCGGGATCGAATCCCATGTATTCCAGCATTTCTTTGACAAGGGCGATCCTCCGGCGGGCGTAAAAATTTCCCTTGATGTAGTGACAATCACCCGGGTGGCAACCGGAGACAAGAACACCATCGGCGCCTTTTTTGAATGCGGAGAGGATATAGAGAGGGGAGACACTCCCGGAACACATCACTTGAATGGGGATAACATTTGATGGGTATTCCATCCGGGAAACGCCCGCAAGGTCGCTTCCTGCGGAAGAGCACCATTTACAGAGAAAAGCGACGATTTTCGGTTCGAATTCTTCTGCCATTATCAGCCTCCGAGACTCGCTGTGATCATTTCATGGACCTGACGAGGTGTGAGGTTCTTGACCGCGATGGCGGCTCTCAGGCAGGTGGCCTGACAGGTCCCGCAGCCTTCACACAACACTTCATTGACTTCTGCTTTTCCATCCTTGAGTGAAATCGCCTCATAGGGGCAGACATCCACACACATTCCACATCCTGTGCACAGATTGAGGGCCACTTTGGCCACATTCGGCGAGTGAAAGAGCCGATCCTGCGATAGGATGGCAATAGCTTTAGCGGCAGCTCCACTAGCTTGGGCGACGACTTCGGGGATGTCCTTGGGGGCCTGGGCGGCTCCAGCGAGGAACATACCAGAAGTGACGCTCTCCACCGGCCTTAGCTTGGGATGAGCTTCAGCGAGAAAGCCATCCTTGTCCATGGCGATCTTGAGTTTTTTGGCCAGCTCCTGTGCGCCTTCAGAAGGACGCATAGCCGTAGCCAGGACGACCATGTCTGCGTCGATCTCGATATCTTTTCCGGATAGAGTATCAACACCCCAAACTTTGACCTTTCCTTTTTCTTCGAAGATTTTCGAGACCTTTCCTCGAAGGTATATAACTCCATCTTCCTCGACGGCTCTCTGGACGAATTCTTCGTACCCTTTGCCACCGGATCGGATGTCGATGTAGAAAATATAAGCCTGTCCATCATGAACATGATGTTTGTATAGCATGGCATGTTTCGCTGTATACATACAGCATATTTTGGAGCAGTAAGCGCAATGGAGTTCAGGATCTCTAGAACCCGCACATTGGATGAACACCACTTCTTTGGGTTCTTTGTGGTCCGATGGCCGCAGGACTTTTCCCTGCGTCGGTCCCGATGCCGAGCAAAGGCGCTCGAACTGGAGTCCATCGAGAACATCTGGGTATTTCCCGTATCCGTACTCTGCTAGGTTTTCTTTCTCATAGAGGTCGTAACCTGTGGCGACGATAATCGCCCCCACCTCTTCCTCGATGACTTCGGGTTTCATATCATAATCGATGGCTTCGGGCTCGCACACATCTGCGCACTTACCGCAGGCAATGGGCAGAAGCCCCGGACAATTTTTTATATCCAGAGTGTACGTGGCAGGTATTGCCTGGGGAAAGGGGATATAGATGGCCCGGCGTCCGGTCAAACCCAAGTCGAATTCGTTGGGAGCGACGACTGGGCAGACCTTTGTGCACTCATCGCACAAGGTGCATTTTTCTGGATCCACATACGTGGGTTTTTTTAGGATTTTAACTTTAAAATTTCCGACATATCCCGAGACATCCTGGACTTCGCTGTAGGGCAGGAGCTTGATCTTTGGGTGTTTGGACACCTCCACCATTTTTGGTGTCAGGATACACTGCGAGCAGTCCAGGGTAGGGAACGTCTCTGATAGCTGGATCATGTGCCCCCCGATAGAGGGAGAACGTTCGATAAGTACGACCTCGTACCCGGAATTGGCCATATCGAGTGCCGCCTGGATTCCGGCGATCCCACCACCAATCACCAGTGCCCTTCGGGTCACGGGAATGCTGATGGGTTCAAGCGATTCGTTGCCCTGGACTCTCTCCACCGCACTCATTGTCATCTTGGTGGCTTTGTCAGTGGCTTTGTCCATATCTTTGTGAACCCAACTGCACTGTTCACGGATGTTGGCGATCTCGCATTGGAACTCATTGATACCGGCAGCTTTGGCAGCATTCCGGAACGTTGTCTCATGCAGAGTGGGTGAACAGCAGGCTACAACGACCTTGTCCAAGCCTTTTTCTTTGATGGAGTCGATGATGAGGTTTTGTCCGGGATCGGAGCACATGTACACATAATCTTCGGAGTGCTCAACTCCAGGATGTTTTTCCAAGTCCTTAGCCACTTTTTTGACATCCACCGTACCCGCTATGTTTATGCCGCAATGGCAAACAAAAACACCTGTCTTTTTCTTCATCTTTTGATCCTCATTGCGTGTGTTTTTCGTTTTCTCTCATTTTTTTCGGCCCGTTTTGAGAACGAACCCTGTTTTTTTTCTAACGTCTGTTGTTTCCCTATTTTTTCGTTTTAGCCTTTGTTTTGGGTTTTGCTTTGGTTGTTGGTTTGGCCTTTGCTTTGGCTTTTGGCTTGGTCGTGGATTTTGCCTTCGTTTGGGTCTTTGCTGCTGCTCTGGGTGCGGCTTTCGTTTTTGTTTTGGGTTTGGCCTTTGTCGGTTTTTTCTTGGATTCCTCGAGGATCCTGAGACCGTACTCATAACCTTTGTCAAAAGCCCTTATGTTGAGGTCGAGGAATCTGTCGGGGACCAATCCGGGAAGGGCTTTTTTCATGGCATCGGCAGTGACAACTTTGCTAACAGCCGTAAAAAATCCTAGCATGACCAGGTTTGCGATGATCCGGTTCCCCAATTCTTCGGCAAATCGTGTCGATGGGATCGTGTACATTTTTATTTTTCCACGGACAGGCTTTGGTTTCACGAGGTCCGTATCGATGATAAGAATCCCATCATCACGCAGTTCTGGCTCGTATTTGTCGTAGGCCTCTTGAGACATGGAGATGAGAACATGCGGATTCGTGATGTAGGGGTAGAGAACACGATCTTTGGATACAACGAGCTGTGAGGCGCATGCACTTCCCCTGGCTTCCGGTCCAAAACTCTGATTCATGGATGCATTCAATCCGTCATAGAGGGATAGGGCTTTTCCAGAAATAAGTGCGCACCTGATAATACCCTGTCCTCCAAATCCCGAAAACCTGATTTCAGTCGTTGTCATTGTTGATTCTCCCGTAAAGTTCGTAATCGTCCCCAAGGACATTCATCATATGCGTATTCATAGCATCAAGGAATGTCGGTTTTTCTTTATGGACAAATTTTCCGCACACAAGCTTACCTTGATATTCTATATCAAGGGTTCGTGTGTCAGCCCCGTGTTCGATGATGGATTGATCATAGTAGTATTTCAACAGGTTCAGGCCATCCCCGAGACGGTTTCTCCGTGCATACAGCGTAACACAGGGGGTGATCACTTCGATCATGGATAAACCTCTGTGTTTGAGGGCTTCCTGGATTGACTTAGTCACGCGGCGCATATGGAGTGCAGTCCATCTGGCGACATAAGTAGCTCCACATGCATCGGCGAGGTAGGGGAGGCTGAAGGGATACTCAAAATTCCCGTAGGGAGCCGTGGAAGCATTCGCAGTGATCGGAGTCGTAGCCGCCACTTGTCCGCCCGTCATGGCGTAGTTGAAGTTGTTGACACAGATGATGATGATGTCCATATTCCGTCGGGCGGCATGGATAAAATGATTGCCCCCGATGCCGAAAATATCGCCATCCCCAGAGAACACCACAACTTTCATCTCTGGATTGGCGAGTTTTAGACCCGTTGCGAAAGGAACCGCTCTTCCATGAGTGGTGTGGAACGAGTCGAGTTTGACGTATCCGGCAACCCTCCCTGTGCATCCGATTCCGGAGACAACAGCAATCTTATCCAGGTCCTCTTTGTTTTTCTTGAGCGCTTCAACAAACGATGTCACAACCGTGCCGATCCCACATCCGGGACACCAGATATGGGGAATTCTATCCATCCTCAGGAATTCTTCCATCGGACTTCTTTCGAGACGATCTTCTTTTTTCATTTGGACGCCTCCTTAATGACTTTGTAGATATCTTCGGGATCGTGGACCCATCCACCGAGGTGAGGGACACCGTACACTTTGCAGCGGTCGACGGCGTTTCGTTCGACCTCTCGGACCATCTGACCATAGTTGATCTCCGGCACGACGATCGCTTTAACTTTTTTGGATAACGCCCGGATCCGTTTTTCTGGGAACGGCCAGGCTGTGATGAGTCTTAAAGTTCCGATTTTAATCCCGGCCCGCCTTGCTTTTTGCACCGCACGAACGGCAACCCGTGAAGTAATCCCATAAGAGACAACCAATATATCGGCATTATCTGTTTTGTCTTCTTCGATCCTGATGATCTTGTCCGCATTACCTCTAATTTTTTCTACAAGATGAGCGACGTTAACTTTCTGGCAATCCGCGTTGATGACGGGGTATCCGCGTTCATCGTGAGTCAAGCCAGTCGTGTGAAAACGGTATCCCTCTCCAGCTTTGACCATGAAGGGGATCCCATCAGTGTCGTTCTTGTAGGGGAGATACTCGTCTTTCGGGCCTTCGTACCATTTCCTCTCCACGATTTCAATCTCTTCAGCGGGGGGAATGATTACTTTTTCATGCATGTGTCCCACACATTCATCGGTCATGATGAGTACGGGCACTCTGTACGTTTCGGAAAGGTTGAATGCATCAATAGTCAGGTCAAAGCACTCTTGGGGGGAGTCCGGTGAGAGGGCGATAATCTCATAATCTCCATGGGATCCGTATTTCGCTTGCATCATATCCTGCTGGCCGGTTAATGTGGGGAGTCCGGTCGAGGGACCGCCTCTCTGCACGTTGGCGATAACGAGCGGAGTTTCATGCATAGCTGCCAATCCCAGGTTTTCCATCATCAGAGAAAAACCAGGACCTGAGGTAACGGTCATGGATTTTTGCCCTCCCCAGGCTGCACCGATCAGGGCAGCGATGGAGCCGAGTTCATCTTCCATCTGGATAAAAACTCCACCGACAGAGGGGATCCGCGAGGCGAATCTCTCTGCGGTTTCTGTGGAAGGAGTTATGGGGTATCCGGCAAAGAAGCGGCATCCGGCTGCAAGGGCTCCTTCCGCAAGGGCATAGTCTCCATCCAGATAATGGGCTCCAGTTAAGACTCCCTTAGGGTCTGCTTTCGTCTTTTTCACGTTCATCCTCTTCCTCCTTGAGGGTTACAAATATTGCGTATTCTGGGCATATCGTTTCACAGAGCTGACAGTACAGACATTTGTCTTCATCCTTGACATAAGGGGGGTGATAACCCTTGATGTTAAACTCTTCAGACAGCTCGAGGACGTCTTCCGGGCAGTATTCCACACAAAATGCACATCCCTTACATCTGTCCTTGTTGATATGAATTTTTCCCTTTTTTGGTTTCAAATCACCGAAATATACCATTGGGACCTCAGATTAAATTTTTTTCTTTCAAAATGGGCTTTGGGTCAATGTAGTGGAGGTCTAGTCTCAGGGATTCTTCCGGGCACCCCAATGCGATAGCGAGTATCTGAGTGAAGTAGAGTATGGGGATGCCTTTGAATTCGGGGTACTTCTGGACAGTTTCCTTCTGCCTTGTGTCGAGGTTAAACGCGCAGAGGGGACAACTCACGACAACGACCTCAGCTCCTTGCTCTATGGCAGATGTGAGAATCTGGTAGGTCCTGTCTGCAACCACTTCTGGTTTGTCGACAGTTTGATAGGCGGCACAGCATTCTGTTTTGTACGGAAAGTCCACTGCATCCGCGCCCAAAGCGGACATTAAATCATCTAAAATTACAGGATTTTCCTCGTCATCGAACCCGATCTCTCTTGGACGGACCAAGAGGCATCCATAATAGCTGGAGACCTTGAGGTTTTTTATGGGTTTAACGAGTTTATGAGCTAAATTTTCGAACGTCACTTCTTCTTTGAGAAACTCGAGGAGATGAAACACAGAGACATCGCCTTCGTAGTCGACATCTTCTCTGTACATGAAGTCATTGACCCTTTCGAGGCTTTCCGGATCGTTTTTCAGCCGTTCGTTCGCTCTCTTGAGTGTGTTGTAACACATCGCACACAGAGTCATCACTCGGTCTGATTCCTGTTCTTTGACCCGGATGAGGTTTCGAATGGGGGCCACGTGGTGGATCAGGTCATCAGTGGCAAAAGAAAAGACGGTCCCGCAGCAGTTCCAGCGGTGGAGTTCTTGGACTTCGACTCCTAGCTTATCGAGAGCGCATATTGCTGAATCTTCAAAGTTTTTTGCGTGGTTTTTTAACGTACACCCAGGAAAATAGCTTAATTTCATTATGATGATTCCTTAATGTATTGAAGTTCGATGAATGCTGAATCATGACAACAATTATGATGTGAATTTCCGGAAATTGCTGACCAAGGCAATGGGAGGGACATCACCTTTTTCCTTGTCTGTGAGTTCTTCGACTTTGACATGATCCTTGCGTTGACGGAGAAGGATCTGCCGGATGGCTTCGATCACTTCGGCGATGTTGATTCCCTTGGGACAGCGGGAATTGCAGGTTAAACATGAGGCACAAACCCAGATGGCTTTTGACTCGAGGAGCTCTTCCTTGAAGCCGAGCTGAGCAAAGCGGATGATCATGTTGGGAAGAATATCCATTTCCGAGACTGCAGGGCATCCAGCCGAACATTTGCCGCACTGGTAGCAGACCATCAGGTTTTGTCCGCTCAATTCTTCGACCTTACGGACAAAGGGATCTCGGGTTCTTTTTTTTGAGATATTGACTCTCATATGAGCCGACCTTTCGGTTATTAATCCTTCCTATTATACGAAGGTCAATAAATATATATATATATTAAAACAAGACAGTAAAACATAATTGAGTATACCTGTCAAGGCTTAATAAAAAAAGCGCCTAAATTCAGATTTTATGCGGGTAAAACTTCGTGTTTTCAGTCTGTATGGCCTCAAAAAAGTACAGCAGAAAAGGGGTGCGGCTCTATTTCAATTTAGGGAGTGTTTCCCGAAGAGCCCTTTCGGGGAACGGACTATGCATAAAGACGTTTTATGCCTGCACGGAGGCCGGCTCTTGGTTTTCTCCAACCCCCAGTCTGATTATCGAACAACGCCCCCGGATTAACTCGACAGCATGAATTTGGAAATTGAGTCTGCGTGGAAAACTTGCAATCCTCAAGAATCACAAGTTTTTATTCCCCAGAAAACAAAAAGAAGGCAAAACGAATTCAAGAGTATGAGGTACTTAAGAAGGGGCAAAAGCCCGACGAGAGGAAAGATCACTGAACTTACGATGACAGCGCCGAGAAATGAGCCCACCAGATCAAGGCCGTATCCCATTCCATAGCTCTGCTTTTCTTTGATATAGAGCCTGTTGGTTAAGATAAAGAGGTCACCTCCCAGGAATCCCAGGCAAAAAAGGATAACAAAGAACAGGATCTCTGCGGGCGGGAGCTTTACCAGGAGTAAACCTGCAAAGAGAAGGACGATAAATCCGGACTGAATGAGAAGGATCCGCTCAAACCGGACGGCCTCCTTTCTTTTTCCATACAAAGATCCCGCGCTCAGTCCTATCATGAACGCAGCGAAAAGGAGCGCGATTCTCTGGTAGAGGTATCCATAAAATGTCTGATAGGAAAAGATCAACAGGATTTCGGTCACAATGGTAGTGAATCCCAAAACGACAAGTGGACTCAGGTAGAAATAGGCTTTTTTCTTTTGAAAACCCAGAACTAGAAGGAGTAAAACACACAGGATTAGTGGGACATCGAGCAGCCAGGAGGGGCTTAAGCGGGAGAGAGCGCTGAAAAACTTGGCCTCGCGGCTCCCAAACTGAGTGCTCCAGAGCACCGAGTTGTAAAAATAGATTATGGGTGCGAGATCTCGATTGACTTTACCTTTTCCGCGCAACACCATATCTCTTAAGAGGTCGATCCGGAGAGGCGAGAGCCTGTCGATGAGGAGCTGGGGAATAACGTATGTATTTTCCAGCTTCAGGTCTTCGATTATTTTAGCGATTTTTGCATATTCCAGAGAGAGAGGGCGGCCTGATGCGAGAAAGATATTGGTGCCTCCTGGTACGATCGCAACATGAGAAAAAACGCCTTTTGCAGTGTAAAAGAGGGAAGACAGAAAGTCTTGCAGTTCTCGACTGATGTAGTTTTCGGCAGATGGTACCCTGAAGGAAAACACGCCTTCTTCTGTAAGCCTCTCCTTTACAATGAGAAAGAATTCCCTGGTGTAGAATCGATTGATTTGTGCTGTAGTGGGCTCTGGAAGGTTCAGGATGATAACCTCATATTTTTTTCTATGGTGGGTGAGGTAGGCCCGTCCATCTCGATAGTGGACGCGGATTCTTGGATCTTGGAAAGCTTTTTTCTCCGATGGGGGGAGATGTCTGAGCGCAAACCGTATGATCTCGGGGTCGAGCTCCACATAGTCGATGGACGCTTTGGAATACTTGAGGGCTTGCTCCAGAGCTCCTCCCACTCCGCCTCCGATGAGCAGGATCTTCTGTGCTTCCGGGTATTGGAACATGGCAAAGTGGACGGATTCTTCAGACGCGGCCAAGTCTGGAAAAGAAAACATCCGAACATTATTGTTGTAGAGCGAGAGCTGTTCCTCAGTCTGAATCGCCTGGAGTTTGCCATAGCGAGAATCCTTGCTCTCTATGAGTGTGAACGGTTTCCAGAAGATTTTTTGGCTGGGGAGATCGAAAACAAAAATCGCCAAAAAAAATGCCGAGAGGACTAGCCAAAAAATTATCCTTGCGCTTTTTTCTAAAAAGAAAATTATAAAAATAAGTCCGAGAACACAAATGATAGAAGTCATCTTCCAGTTGGAGAGGGTGGGGATGAGCACAAAATAGGTGAGGATAGCGCCGATGGAAGCCCCGACAGACTCCAGGAAGTAAGTTTGGGCTAGGTCTCCTTCGAGATATCTGACGTTAAAAACAAAGAGCAAACCCAGAGGAAAACTCACGATCAGTGTGAGCGCCAAAGCCGAGACAAGTATGGAGAGAAGTCCTGTCATCTCTCCAGGTAAAATATTCAGCCAAAAACGAGAGAATCTCAGGCTGAGAAGGCAGACGGGGAACAGGAAAAGAACGGATTGAAACACCAGAGAGAGCCTTCTCTGGGAAAATGTGACTTGTTCTCCAAGGATACTGCCCAATCCACCCCAGAGAAGCCAGGCCCCCAACACAAGGCCGAACGTGATCTCATTGCCGTAAAAAAAAGCGGAAAACTCCCTTAACAGCACGATCTGGAACGAGATTGCAAGAAATCCAAGCAAAACGGGGGGAACCCTTTGACTTACCGTCACATTTATAGAATACAGAACTCCCCCTCCAGAATCCAGAGTATTTATCGATTATTTATGGCCTCGGGCTTAATAGAGCATGGAATATCAAGTCCAAAAGCCAGGGATGGGATTGTCACAGAATTGACATTTTCCATCCTTCATGTTCGTTTTCTTGATCGTGTACCCTCTTCTCTCGATACAGATGTTATAACACTTGGGGCAGTACGTGTTTTCCGCTTCGTGCCCGGGCACATTCCCGATGTAGACGTAATCGATCCCTTCTTTCCGGGCAATGTTTCTTGCTTTTTCTAAAGTGGATATCGGTGTGGGGGGGAGGTTCTTGAGGAGATACATGGGGTGAAAGCGCGAGAAATGGAGGGGCACATCAGGTCCGATCTCTTTGAGTATCCATTGGCTCAGACGGCGGATCTCTGCTTCGCTGTCGTTGAGAGTGGGGATGACCAAATAAACGATCTCCAGCCATATTTTTCTTTGCACAATGATCTTGATGGCATCGAGGACGGGCTGAAGCTCACCTCTGACGTAATCGGTGTAAAAGTCTTGCGTCATCGCTTTGAGGTCGACCTTTATGGCATCCACGACTTCGGTCAATTCTTCGAGGGGTTCTGGATTGACGTGACCCCCCGTGATGACCACATTCTTGATACCTTTTGCTCTAGCTTTGATGGATGTGTCGTACATATACTCATAGAATACGATGGGTTCCGAGTAGGTGTATGCGATCACCCGGGCGTTGTGCTGCTTGGCTGCTCTGACAACTGCAACGGGCGGAAAATTGACATGGCGTACTTGTTCTGGTCGGACCTGGGAGATCTCCCAGTTTTGACAGAACTTACAGTTGACGTTACAACCGGCAGAAGCCAGGGATAGAGCCGTACTTCCTGGTATGAAGTGAAACAGAGGTTTTTTTTCGATAGGATCGACTGCGATCGAACAAGCTTTCCCATACACCAGCGTGTAGTAAATGCCTTTCTTGTTTTCTCTTACGCCGCAATATCCTCTCTCCTTATCGCCGAGTTTGCAGAATCTCGGGCAGAGAGTACATTCGATTTCCCTGTCGGGATGTTTTTTGTAATACCTGGCTTCCACCTCGGAGAGGTTCGCCTCATCATAGAAAGCATGAAGGTCCATGAGCCAACCACTCATCCCTGAACCCATAACGAGCCCTGTACCTCCTGCAGCTTTTAGGAATTTACGCCTGTTCATCTCAGATTCAGACCTCGATTTCGATGATACGGATTTTTTTGAGATTGGATGTGCCCAGCCCCATTTTTTCAGCGGTGTATAGATACCTGGGGGGTCGCTGTTCTTCTTCCAAGGAGGGAAGTCCTTTTTTGGCCCTCAATTTTTTGATGATCTGCCAGCCAACCGTGTCCGCAGCGACGGCGTCCTCGCTGAATACGAGAGCCCCATAGTTTTCGGCCCATTGGGGATGGGAGGAAGGGCCTCTATGATATTGAACTTTCAGCGCATCGAGGATCGAGATCCTGTGTTTGTTCCGGATCAAGGGAGTACCGATTAGCTCGGCGACAAAGGGATCACAGTTGTTGTCGTGATATTTATTCGGATTATGGATAGTCCCAAAGTAGTTTTTCATTCCCCCTGTAACACCCGCTAATCCGTGGTCTTTGAGCACGGCCATGCTGATAGAGGCTGTTATTGTGTTGGTAAAGATGGATGAGAAGAGGCTACCGATGTTCAGGTAAGCGGTGAGAGTTCGGTTATAACCCACCCCGTTGGTGTCCGTACCGTAGACCTTGATGCCCGTCTGATTCATGTTCAAACTGTATCCGGCCTCTTTTAGCTCGCGGTTAGTCCTGTCCCATATGAGGACGGTGTTGGCGTTCCATCCGCTCGCCACGAGAAGATTTGCTAGAGGGAGGGATGTTGCAGGGGCGGTTGAGATCGCCCGTCCGCCGATCGTATTGACCTTGATGCCTATTCTATCTCTGTCCTTGAAAAAGAAACGAAGAGCATCGTCCAGTTGAGCTTGCCCAGACAGGGACGTCAAACCCCTCACGTACATCTCTCTGATCAATCCAGTATCTCTTTGGCGAGAGCCTCGGTTACTGTTTAGGCTGACGATCACAACCTTTGACTTTTCCATCTTTCTTCAACTAAAAGGTACTCCTCATTCAAATTCCTGTCAATATCCACTCTCAGGAGGGACCGTTTTCCGAACGGTCCGATCGGGGAAAGACCACTTAAACTCACCATGCCCATCAAGCCCTTCCCTCAACTTTTTCCCTTTACAAAGTCTGCTCCCTCAAGGCTGCTGCCTGTTATTCCTGACATTATGGGTTTAAAAACACATCCGGAACGAGGATGATAATTGAAAAAAAGTCCACGAAAGATTATAGTAAAATGCAAATGAGATCTTTAAACGGAGAAGTCATAATGAAGAGCAAGAAATACACAACGTATGCCATCTTTGCTGCCATTTATCTCTTGGCGAGTTTCTTCTTGTATTCCCTGGAAGATCAGGAGAACGCCTCTGGATTGCTTTCTCTTTTGCCCGAAATTGACACATGGAGCTCAACGGAAAGACCCGAGAGCTATTTTCCTGAGAATCTCTTCGAATACATCAATGGCGCTGCAGAGATCTATCTAGCTTATGAATTCAAGGAGCTGGTCGTCTCTCAACAGCAAAAAGACCAGTCCGAAAAGAATGTAGCCGTTGAAATCTACGACATGGGGAATGAAACGAATGCCTTTGGTATTTACAGTGCAGAACGTTATCCGGACAACGAGTTCATTGAAATGGGAATCCAGGGCTATATTGAGGAAGGAACACTTAATTTTTTGGTTGATCGCTACTATGTCAAACTTCTTTGTTTTGAGTGTGAGGATCAATCTGCGGAGGTCCTTAAGACATTTTCTCGAAAGATAGTCGAGAGGGTGGGGAAAACAGGGGATTTTCCACCGTTGCTCCAAGCCTTCCCCTTCAATGGATTACAGCTTAACTCGGAAAGTTTTGTTTTGCGAAATTTTATGGGCTATAGCTTCCTTCATCATGGATATTCGGCCAAATACAAGCGTAACGATATGGAGTTCGACTGTTTTATTGCAGAGGGTAAGGACGTATCCGATGCAGAGGAGATGCTGGAGAAGTATTTAGAGGCCAAAAAGAGCCAGAGTGTCGCAAAAATCCCCCTCGGACATCACGTCAAAGATAAATACTATCACAATATCTACATAACCAGGGTTGGGAAAAGGCTATGCGGGGTGATAAAAATCAAGGATGGCTCAGAGGATCTCGGGCTTGAATATTTGAGTGCGCTCGTTCAAAACCTCAAAGAGATAAAACCCTGATGAACAAGCCGCATTCCCGGAAATTTCCATGTTTTTGTTCCTTTTAGCCGAGTAGAAAGGCCAGAAAAAAATAGTCCTCGAAGAATTACGCTTGTGCAGAAAGGAATTCTTGTAAGTTCTGGAATTCCTCTCCCAGATCGCCAAGAGCCCCTCTCGCCTTGTCGATATTTTTGTCTCTACCTGCAGATTCCATATCAAAGGCGGCCTTCTGGAGGAAGATGAGACTCAGATTCGCGGATGCGCCTTTCAAACTGTGTCCTAATTCTTGAATGGAGAGGAAGTCTTCTTGGTCTATTGCGTTTTGGAGACCTTCGATCTTAGCCTTGAAGTCCATCTTGTAGATCTCGAGCAGTTCTTGAAGAAAGGATTCGTCATTTCCGATTCTCGCCAATGCTGAGGGAAAATCGATAGGACTGTTTCCGGGAGACGATTCATTGTTAATCATTGTCTTTTCCTTATCCCTATATTTTTTGTAATTGGTATCGACATTTTTAAGTGTAATTTATGTTGTTTACGAGTTGAGGTTGCCGCAGATGCGAGGCGTCGGTCCATGAAGACGTGGTCGTCCACTTCTAATGGGCCGCAACGAAGCAGATGTGGTGAGATCAACTCGCCTGAAAGGGAAAAAATGTCGATAAAAAAAGAGAGCGCAGAAAAACATGCACAACAAAGATAATCTTCGTATAGAACACGATTAAATCCTGTCATTGTTTTTTTAGTGATTGGTATCGACATTTTTTATAAACAGCATAAATTAGGAGGCGATGACGCAATTCCGCCCCATATTCTTTGCATGGAACATCGCTTTGTCGCTGAATTTGACGAGATATTCGATAGATTTATGCGATTGGCTATCGGATGATGCACACCCAACGCTCACAGTGACAAAGAGCTGTCCTGCTTCTGTTTGGATCCGGTCGTTGCAGACAGCCCGACGGAGCCTTTCGGCGATCCTTTTGGCATTCCTCAAATCACAGCCGGGAAGGATGGCCAGGAATTCGTCTCCACCATACCGGCCAACTTTGTCATACCGCCTCAATGTGCCTCTCAATCGGGAGGCGACCTCGATTAGAACCTCATCTCCGACATCATGACCGTAGGAATCATTGATCTTTTTGAAAAAGTCGATATCGAGCATAACTGCACTCACAGGCTTGTTTTCCCGGAGCCCTCGGTGGAACTCTTCGGCAAGGACATTGAGAATCTCATACCTGTTGAGGAGATTTGTCAACGTATCATGCGTGGCGATCTCCTGGAGTTTTTTTTGTGAGTCGAGCAGCTGATTCTGAAGGCTGATAATTCTTTTTCCTGTTTGGAGGCGTGCTTCGAGTTCATGAGTATCGAAGGGTTTGGTGATGTAGTCATCCACCCCTGCAGCAAAACCTTTTCTGATGTCACTCTGCTTGTTCCGGACAGTCAACATGATGATGTAGATGTATTCCTCCCACTTGTTTTTTCGGATCTTTTTACAGAGTTCGACTCCGTCCATTTCTGGCATGATCCAGTCCAAGATGGCAATCCGGATATTCTTTTCTTGGATCATTTTCAACGCTTCTTTGCCGTCCTCTGCTGATATGCTTTCATAGCCCCATTTGTTGAGGTTTTTCTCAAGGATAGTGCGGCACAATTTGTCGTCTTCTGCGATGAGTACCTGTATCACTGTTTTTCTCCTTGTCTGATAAAATCTAATATTCCTTTTTTTGATTTTTCATAGCGTTATCGATTTTTTGGAACACCTCTTCGGGATTTAATGGTTTTGTCGTGTAGTCGTCCATCCCTGCCTCTAAACAGCGTTCCCGGTCGCCTTTCATGGCATGTGCTGTCATGGCGATGATAGGAAGATGCTCGCCAGTGCCCGCTTCCTTTTGTCGGATGGCTTCCGTCGCTTTAAAACCGTCCATGACAGGCATCTGGATGTCCATCAGAACCAGGTCGAATATATTGTTATCAAGGGCGGTGAGTGCTTCTTTTCCGTTTTCCACGGCCGTGACTTCATGTCCTTTTTTCTCCAGCATAAAATAGGCAACCTTCCGGTTGACCATGTTGTCCTCAACGATGAGGATGCGGTAGCAATTCTGAGCAGGAGCTACGCCTTCCTTTTGTTTTAAGCCTTCCTGAACGGGCGCATCTTGAGTTGCCGCGCTTTTATCTGGAGCCCCTCGAACTTGAGTATCCTGTATGGCAACCTCCGGCTGGTCCTCTGGCATTTTTGCGGCACCAAAAATAGTTTTGATAGCTTCTGCGAGTTCAGACAGCTTAATGGGTTTGGCTAAGAAGGTGGACATCCCCAGCTTTAGCCAGGGTGCGGCATCGCCCCGGCTACCTTTGGATCCGACCATAACGACCATGGATTTGGGGAGATCCGGAATATGTTTGATATAATCCAAAAACATAAAACTGTCTGTTCCAGGCAGATAAGGATCGAAAAGTATGATGGCATAGGGATTATTATTTTCGCGAGCGCGATCTAACTTGGCCATGGCATCCCCTGCGCTGGGGGATTTATCGATATTAAGCTCCCAGTTTTCCAGTAATCCTGCAATTGTATCCAAAACCTTTGTGTTATCATCGATCACAAGAGCTGGAAGGCCTTTCAGATCGACAGTTGTGGCTTCTATTGGATTTGGCAAGGCCGTTTTGTCCAGTTTAAGCGGGATGGAAACAAAAAACTGACTCCCTTCTCCCTCTGTACTCTCCACCCAGATCTTACCTCCCATCACATCGGCGAGCTGTGAACAAATTGCCAATCCGAGCCCCGTCCCCCCAAATTTCCGTGTCATCGATCCATCGGCTTGTGCAAAAACATCGAAGATGATCTGCTGGTTCTCTTTCGAGATCCCGATCCCTGTGTCTGACACTGTAAATAGAAGAGTAACATCCTCTTCCGATTTCGACTCTTCTTCCACGGAGATAACGATTTGTCCCTCTTTTGTGAATTTAATGGCGTTACCGACGAGGTTCGTCAAGATCTGTCCTAGCCGCCCCGGATCTCCTATTACGCTGTAATGGATCGAAGCAGGGATGTCACAAATGAGGTCGAGCCTTTTCTTGTGAGCTTGCAGTCCGAGAGCAGAGACTGTGTCGTAGACAAAATCCTGAATGTTGAAATTTATGGATTCCAATTCGATTTTTTTGGCCTCGACTTTTGAAAAATCGAGAATATCATTGACCAAAGTCATCATGGATTCTGCTGATGATTTGATCCCCTTGACAAACTCCAGTTGTTCGGGATCCAGGTTGGTCCCTAATGCAAGTTCTGCCATCCCCAGAATGCCATTCATAGGAGTGCGGAGTTCGTGGCTGATGTTCGCAAGGAATTCATCTTTGGCTGACGGTGCCAAGTCCCTTCTCTCTTCTTTCTTGACGACATCTTGCTCATCTTTGATCATAATAATCATACCGTTATATTCATTCCTGAGGTAAATGGGCTGAAGATGGACAAGCACTTCTTTGCCGTACAGGTTTATTTTCTGGACGGCAGGAACGGAATGGGACTCGGTTTTGAACTGGGATATTCTGGTGTTCAACTCATCCTTGGGAAGACCAAAATCAATATCCAACAGATTCTTGGTTACCAGGTCAAGTTTACGTTTCTTCACAAAACCGAGAAAGGTCTCATTGACCTGCATCATGCGGTTGTCTTTGTCCACATACAGAACGCCCTCTTGCAGCGAAGAGATTATGCTTATGAACTTGGCCGTTTCTTTCTCGGGACCTTCCGCAGGAATATCCAATTCTCTCTTTCTTCTGTAGATGATAAACGATCCTAGGGCTTTTCCGTTCTCAACGATTGGGGAGGCAAGCGCAGAGATCTGA
>JASFPP010000045.1:0-21341 GCA_050115915.1 Candidatus Aminicenantota bacterium | reverse complement strand
GAAATTCTTTATTTTATCCTGTTGTGTATTGTCCTTGCAGTAATCGGATCCGCGGCAGGTGTTCTGATCAGAGATAATTTTCATCTTCCTTACATTGTCGGAGTGGCCCTTACAATGGCGATCATAGGGTTTCTCGCGTTTAAAGGCAGTCGTTTGATCGCAAATTTTTTATCGAGCTGGTCCATTGTTCTTTACCTCGCCTTTGCTGCGTTCCTCTGGGCATCGATTTTAAAATTCGGACCAGCTATACAGGAGAATTTCTCGGATTCCATGATCGACCCGGATTGGGTTTTGGGTGGGTTCAAATATGCCCTCTACAACATCGCTGTAATTCCATTAATCCTTTTCTGTATCAAGGGGATCGAGACCCGTAAAGAAGCTCTCACTGCAGGCTTACTGGGAGGATTGATCGGCATTTTTCCCGGACTTCTCCTCTACATCGCGATTACGAGTTCCTATCCCTCAGTGCTTTCCGAAGAGATCCCTGTCGTCTATGTCCTCAGACAGACAGATTACCCTTTTCTGTTGATCATCTTCCAGATCATACTGTTCGGTGCGCTGATCACAACAGGGATCGGTTTTATTCATGCCGTCAATGAGCGGATACACATGACAAAACAAATGAAGGGAAAAGAATTCCCGAAGTGGCAGCGGCCGCTCGTGGCTATTGGACTTTTGAGTTTAGGAATAGGTCTCTCGACCGTGGGACTCATCAATTTGATCGCAAAAGGATATGGGACGATTAGCTGGGGTTTTTTTGCTGTTTACGCTATCCCTTTAACAACCATTGGCCTCGTGAAGGTTGTGCGCGAGAAGCGCTCTCCTCGCGAAATATCACTAAAATAATTTTTGGTTCGCTCTCCCTTTGATTGAAGGGGAAATCTGCTTCGTGGGAATCTTCAAGTAAAATGTACTAGATATATGTCCAGTAGTTCTTTGGAACAAAGGCGATGAAGCTTTGCTTATGGGGCGCAAGATGGAGCCGCGATATCTTTCATAAGCTTAATTCCCGCAGATGCTTCGACAGCCTTGGGGATTGTGTTGATGGTCATCGCGACTGTTCCAATATCCCCATGGACTCCTCCGATAATTTTCTCATGGATTTTGGGAATCCCCTCAATGACTACTTCGTCGTATTCCTCTTCGATTCCGGCATACGCAAAAAATTCCAGGGTAATGACTTTTTTCCCAGCGATCTCTGCAAAGGCAACGCTCTTCAGCCCGATGACATTTCCTGGTTCGACTGTACCTAATCCTGTATCAACAGGTTTGGGTGTTATCACCGGCTCCGGAGGAAGTTCGATAGCTCTCTCTAGCTCCCAACCGAGACCTGCTGCAATCATGTTAATGGACTCTAGGAGACCGACATGACCAGTGATCGTTCCTTCATCGATTTTTGTCTTGAATTCCTCAGGGGTCATAGACGTTCCCACTTTCGTTTGGAAAGGTATTCGCCGTCGTGCCGAATTCATCATGCGTGTGACTTTAATTGTATCGACTTTCAAACAGGGCGCTGTCAGGGTCAGTGGAAGAGAATCCATAAGGTAACCAGGATTGATCCCGGTTCCCACAACCGTCACTCCATTCTCCTTGGCTACGGCATCAATTTCCAGAGCCAACTGCGGGCTTCTCTTCCACGGATAGGAGAGTTCCTCGCACGTTGATATGACGTTAAGCCCTGCCTTGGCGCACTGTGTGATCTGAGGCAGGACACTCTTAAGGTGGGAGGTTGTGGTTAAGATAACCGCCTGAGCATTAGCTCTGGGGAAGAGGGAATCTGCATCGCTCTCGATAGTGACTCCCAGCTTCCTCGGACTATCAAAGATATCACCGAGATCTTTACCGAGCAATTCAGGATCGATATCGACAGCTCCGACGATTTTAAAGCTCTTTTTGTCGCAAAGCGCTTCAGCGACATTACGTCCCATTACACCGCATCCATAGAGAATGACATTTATTTTTTCCATTTTTCTCCTTGTTAAACGTAGTCCTTCCACTTTGTGGCGATCCTGTTCACGGCATTGAGCGACGATTCGATCTCCTCATCGGAATGGGCGACTGCGATCGTTCCATATCCGTGGAAGATATTGAATCCCTCTGCGAGCATGGACAGTTTGAATATCTGTTCACGCAATTCGAAATCCGAGATCTCTGGATTCCAGGATTCTTCAGGAGATGTAATACGTTCCTCGCTCGAATACAGAAAGTGAACGCCGATTATGGAGCTGTTGTTGGCAACAGGAGACCCGCCTCCCGTACATCTGACATGAAATCCATGAAATTGGAAGATCTCTTCTATTTTTTCCCTGACATGTTCACCAAGTCTTCCGATCCTGGGATAGATATCCTCTTCGTGAGAAATCAAGTGTTGGAGGAAGCGGATTCCCGCTTGCATAGATGCCGGGTGAGCGGAAAAGGTTCCTCCTTCGAATTTCACACGGTGGGCGTTATCGACATCTGCTCCACACAGCGACATGATCTCGCTCTTTCCTGCCAGAGCACTCACGGGCATTCCGCCACCGATGGCTTTACCCAACACGGTCAAATCTGGAACGATGCCATAAAGATTTTGAAGGGGGCCTGCATGGAAGCGAAATCCGGATACGACTTCGTCGAAAATCAAGACCACGCCGTATGAATCACACAGATCTCTTATTTTTTGGATGTACTCCGGTCGGCCGAAAATGAAACCGCCCGCTCCGATGAATGGCTCGATGATTATACAAGATGTTTTTGCGCCGAATTCGGAGAATTTAGCCTCCAGGTCATCCAAATCATTAAATTTGGTCATGATTATACTGGAGTCAATACCTGCAGGGAGTCCAGCCGATTCGATCCGGCTCAGACCTCGATCATAAACGGATATTCCTTTAAGGGCATAAGGTTGGGCTCCATGCCATCCTCCACCCACTTTGAATAACAGATCTCGTTGTGTGTACGCCTTTGCGAGCATGATAGCGTACATAGTAGCCAGAGTTCCGCTGGTTGTGAAGCGGATCTTATCCGCCTGCATTCTGGATAGGATGATCTCTGCAAGCTCATTCTGCAGAGTCCCTGGAAAACCTGTGGATAGGCCCTGCCCGCTTTGAAAAAAATCGATCAACGCCTCGATAACAACGGAGGGATTGTGTCCTAATATGTTCGCAAAGTGACCCTGCCAGAAGTCGACGTAAGTGTTCCCATCTATGTCCGTGACGGTGGAGCCTTTGCAAGAGTCATCATAGAACGGAAAAGGCGCAAAGAGCCGCAGGTTGTGACTCCCTCCGCTGATCTGGTTTTGGGTCGATCTTTGGTAAAGAGCCGCGGATTTTTTGTGCGTCTGGCGATAATTATGAATCAGGTCTTTGAGTAGAGCTTCCTTATCCATCCTGACTCCCCTCTAGAGATTCAATGGGTTGCTTCCCTGTCAAAAGACTATTCTTATACACCAAACCAAGAATCAGTGTCAAAATCTTTTCGAGATTTTCGAATACAATCCGACTAACGAAGAAGTTTCTGCAGCTTAGAAGCGAGCTCAGGATTCACGGCCTGAAGCTGCTTATGGATATCCCGAGCACTCTGATAGTCCTGGAGATTGAGATAACATATTCCCAGATTGTAGTAAGCATAGCCGTTGTCCGGTCTCAGCTCGATGGCTTTCTGCAGAGGGGCGACAGCGGGATCGAACTTTTTTAAATACATGTATCCAGTCCCGATGCTCATCCATCCGTCCGCATTATCCGGATTGATCTCAACGAGTTTTTTGTATGTTTGGATGGATTCGCTGTATTTTTTCTGCTGGATATAACAGTATCCTAGATTGGAATAGGCATATTCGAAATCGGGCCGGACCTCTATGGCCCTTTTAAAGGTCTCGATGGCCTCATCGAATTTTTTCAACTTGACATACATGTATCCGAGGTTATAGATCGCATCCGCATCTTGTGGGTTCATGTCGATCATTTTTTTTGTGGCCTCGATCGCTTTGTCCTGCATTCCGGCCTCATCGTACATCTTAACGATTGTGTTGAAATAGTACTTGGCATCATCCGGATTGAGCTCAGTGAGTTTGGTATAAGTTTCTGCGGACTTATCGTACTTGCCAGTTCTTTGATAGACATCTGCGAGTTTAATCATGATTTGTTCATTGGACGGATCTCTTTCCATCGCTTTTTCAAGGGAGACCGTGGCTTCTTCGAGGGCGTTAAGTTCCGTTTGGCAAAGACCGAGATGGTAATAGGTATCTCCCGGATCTCCTGGATTTTTTTCAAGATAGGTTTGATAGGCTTGGGCAGCCTGGTCGAACTCTCTCAATTCTTCGTGGGCTGTGCCGATGAGATAATAGGCCCTTGTGTTACCGGCATTCAATTCGGCTGCTTTTGTGAGTGGCGGGATCGCCTCTTTCCACTTCCTCATCTTCAGATAGACATCACCGAGTCCTTGATGAGCGCTGTCCAAAGAAGGATCGAGTTCAATGATCTTTTTAAAGGTGGATGACGCAGAGCCATAGTTTCTCTGTTCGACTTGGATTCTGGCGATTTTCAGGTGGGCATCGGTTTGATCCGGCTTGAATTTCAATACAGTTTTTAGGGACTTTTCCGCTTGAGAAGCTCTTCCCAATGCGGAATAGACGTTCCCCGCAAGGGAGGCGCCTTCATATGTCGAGAAATAATCCTCGGGCGTCTGGTCCTTGAATTTTGTGTGTTTGCCTTGCCTGGAAATCCCTTGGAAGAGGTTGGCTGGCAACGTGAACTTCGTGCGTAAATCCAGGAAGACCAGCACTCCCAATACCTTGCCGTCCATCCCGATGATGGGGGCTCCATCGAATCCATCTTCAGGTTCAACTGTGGTTTCGAGAAACCTTTGATTGGGCAAAAACTCTGTGAGTTTTTCAACGGTCCCTTCGGAAACTCTGATTGTGCCCGTTTCATCTGCCCCGATCGCAAACACTTTATTGCCGATCCCTGCATCCATGGGATTCCCTATCACAAGCGCCGGGAATTTGCTTTTTGCCTTGAGTATGACCACATTATAATTTTTATCTACACCCAGTATCCCTTCTATCTTTACCTTTTTCCCTTTATAGTCAAGACCCTCGACTTTTTCAGCCTGGCTAATGAGACTGTAGTTTGTGAGCATCATCTCAGGGCCGATCATAAAACCCGTGCCTCGAGCGAGTTGGTTCTTTTCCTTGTCGATAGAGACAAAGGAAATGACGCTCTGCTGATACGTCTCTAAAACGCGGGACGCCTCTTCCGATTGGGAGTGGAGATCTGACTGCAGGCCCAAGAGAAGAAAAACACCGATAAAGGAATAAATGATAGCACTACGATTCTTCATCTTTTTCCTCCTTGATAATCGCTTGTCTGGCGAATTCATGAATTTCATGCTCGATAAATCCGCTGGCTTTGTTCGGATAATCATGATTCTTATTCAAAACTAATCACTTTACACCCAGTGGGCTCCTCTGTCAATTCCCCAGATGAATTATTCATAAAAGTCGCTGACAGGTTATAATTAAAAAAAAACAAACAGGAAAATCATCTCCTTATTGTCAGCTACTTTTACCCTACTGGCGAGCTGATCTTACCGCATCTGCTTCGTTGCTGCCCATTCGAAGTGGAAAACCACATCTTCATGGACAGACGTCTCGCATCTACAACAACATCAACTCGTGAATAATCCATCCAATGAATTATTCATAAAAGTCGCTGACAGGTTATAATTAAAAAAAAACAAACAGGAAAATCATCTCCTTATTGTCAGCATTAAAGAAGGCTTTGACAAAAAATGAGTCATCGGATAGCTTAGTTCTGTGACTAAGGTCCGCATAGTCTATTATCTTACTCTTTTAGGGATTCTCCTGTGGCTCGCAGCTATTTTTGCTGCTCCCTATCTCCAGAGCCAAACCTCATCATTCGGCCCTTTGATCTATGCGGTCTTTTCACCGACCTGCCATCAGATCCCCTCTAGATGCCTGAATCTCTGCGGATATCCCTTCGCCGTTTGCACGCGATGCCTGGGGATTTACACAGGATTTTTTTTAGGCACATGCTTGTACCCGGTACTCCGAAATATTTCATCTGCATCGCTGCCAAAGGCCAGAACTCTGATCCTTGTGAGTATTCCGATCGTGATCGATACAGCAGCGAATGTGCTTTCACTCTGGGCCTCATCACATTGGCTTCGACTGGCCACGGGAACCATCTGGGGAGCTATTCTCCCCTTTTACTTCATTCCGGGGATCACAGATATTTTTAAAAAGGTTGAATTATCGGACAAAAAAACAATAGAATAGTATCCGACCGGAGGAAAAATCATGACCAATGAACGACCTTCTATGTTCATGCCGGCACTCGTCGGCGGTGCTTTGGCGGGAATTCTCTCGGCGATTCCGCTCGTCAACTGTCTCTGTTGTCTCTGGATCTTAGGCGGTGCGATGCTGTCTGCGTATTTGCTATCCAAAGATTCAAAAGTCCCCCTGTCTTCGGGAGATGGAGCGGTCGTGGGAGCTCTGGCAGGCGTCATTGCTGCGATCGTAGATTTTTTTGTCAGCATGCCTTTCCAGGCGATGAGCGAGGATATCTTCAGGAATGTCATGGAGAGATTTTCTGAATACGCGGATGAAATGCCCGAGGGATGGGAAAGCTTGATGGAAGGAGGCGGATTGGAGGCATCTGTGGCCATGAATATTCTGGGCTTGTTGATCGCAGCCGTCGTTTTCTCCATTTTGGGAGCGTTGGGTGGAATTCTCGGCATGTCCATGTTCGGGAAAAAGTTTTTTCCGCCTCAAGGAAACGTCACCATAGATGTCCCGAAGGAAGACAGCCGTGTTAAAGACCCAAGTGATCGTCAATCCTGAGTCTGACAGGGGACGGACAGGAAGAAGATGGGGGCAGATCAAGGAGGTTCTGAAAACTTTCCTCAAAGAATTCAAATACGAATTCACTGAAAAACCACTCCAGGCCACAGAGATCTCCCGGGCAGCGATCAAAGAGGGCTCCGAGCTGATCGTTGGAATCGGAGGGGATGGGACCGTCAACGAGATCGCCAACGGATTTTATGAAGGGAGTAATTACATCAATCCCCAGACGATCTTGGGAATCGTTCCTTCTGGAAGAGGGAGCGATTTCAGTCGAAGCTTGAATATTGCTCCGGGGTTTAAAAATGCTCTCCATATCATCACAGAAGCCCCCTCTCATTCGATCGATATCGGGCGTATCGCTTATACAGATCATTTGGGTAATAGCCAAGCGAGGTTATTCCTGAACATCTCTGATTTTGGGATTGGCGGAGAAGTCGTCAAACGAATGGAACAGAACAGATCGAAGCGGAAGGCTTCATCCTATCTCAAATCTACTCTAGCCGCTTTTATCCAATACAAAAACAAGAGAGTCCAGCTGCGCATTGATGATAAGGACCTTCCGGAGGGAGAATACTTGATCGGAGCTGTTTCCAACGGAAAAGTTTTCGGGAAAGGGATGAAGATCGCGCCCGATGCCAAGCTGGATGATGGCCTGTTCGATGTTGTTTTGATCAAGGGCATGAAAGCCCTGGAATTTTGTGTGAACGCTTGGCGTGTCTATGCAGGCAATCACCTTTCTCATCCTAAGATCTCAGTGATTCGGGGGAGAAAGATCGAAGCCATTCCGGAAAGGGACGAAGACGATGTGTTGATCGAAGTGGATGGTGAGCAGGTCGGTAAATTGCCAGCGACCTATGATATTATAAGTAAACGTATCCTTGTCAAAGGATACCCCTGATCCTCTATGGGTTTTCGGACGATGAATCGTTTTTGTTCTTGAGATAGAAATTCCTGTCGTCTGTCATCCAGAGCTTGCCATCTTTGTCATAGAATTTATAGATAACGGTCTTGCCTTTGATATATTCTTTATCATAACCAAAACGCTTCATAATCTTGGAAATATAGTTCCTCGTTTCCCTATAAGGGGGGATTCCGTTGAATTTCCTCACCGCTTCTTGCCCTGCATTGTATGCCGCAAGGACCAGGTCGGTTTTACCGTTGTAAAGCTTAATAAGGTCTTTGAGGTACCTGACTCCTCCTTCGATGTTCTCTCTTGGGTCAAACACGTTTTTAACTCCGTATTGAATAGCGGTTGACGGCATCAATTGCATCAACCCCAGTGCACCCTTGGAAGAAACCGCAAAACGATCGTAATTGGATTCCGCGCGGATAATCGAGTGGATGAGAGTGTGCTCCACTCTGTATTTCTGAGCAATATTCCGGACGATTTCGTCGTATTCAGCTTGTAGTTGGGAATGAGAATAGGCAGAGGACATTAAAAAAGTGATCGCAAAGAGGACAGATAGTCCAGAACACACGATTTTTTTAGCACAACTTTCCATCAGACCGTTCTTTTCGTAGAGTGTCCTGCAGATGACCTCTATGATGGCAAACTTCATTCCTAAATTCAATCCCCTTTAGGGGTGATTTTTTAGTCCCACCGTTTTGGGAACGATCGTACCTTATTCACTGAAGGAGGCCTTCCAGGATTTTAGGGGCTCTTTCGAGGGCATGGTCGAGTTTACCGACCTCAGGTCCGCCGGCCTGTGCAAAATCGGGACGTCCTCCCCCGCCTCCGCCGACTAAGGGAGCGATTTTTCGGATGATATCCACAGCGCTAATTCGGTCGATGAGATCTTTAGTCACAGCCGAAACGAGATAAGCCTTTTCTCCTGTCTGTCCTCCCAAAATGACGACACCGGATCCAATCTTTTGTTTGAGCGAATCGGCCAACTCTCTGAGCTCTGTTGTGCTCAACTCTTCCACCCTCTGTATTTTTACGCGAATTCCCTTCACTTCTTGGAGAAGATCACCCTTTTCTTGGTATCTTGTCTTGGCCAATTTTTGCCTTATAGCCCGCGCCTCTTTTTCTTTTTCTTTTAAGGACTCCTTCATCCTGTCTAAAACCTGCAGAATATCTTTTCTGGGTGAGTTTACAGTTCTCTGAATATCTTCAAGAAGCTCAACATTTTCCTGATAGTCTTTGAGCGCCTCTTCGCCTGTGAGGGCCTCGATTCTCCGCATCCCTGCAGCAACACTGGATTCGGAAACGATTTTAAACATGCCGATCTCCCCTGTGTTCGCGACATGGATGCCCCCGCAAAGCTCCCTGCTAAAGTCATCGATCGAGACCATTCTCACTTTTTCACCGTACTTTTCTTCGAAAATGGCCGTTGCTCCGGCTCCGATCCCCTCTTCGAGTGAAACGATGGCTGTTGCCACATCGATGCCGTCCCTGATCTTTTCGTTGACACGATATTCGATCTGCCGTATTTCAGAATCCGATAAGGACGTAAAATGAGTGAAGTCGAACCTCAATCGATCGGATGACACGAGAGAGCCAGCCTGCTTCACGTGATCTCCCAGGATCTGTCTTAACGAGGCGTGGAGAAGATGTGTGGCCGTATGATTCCTTCGAATGTTATTCCTCGGGATCAGATCGACAACGGCTTCGAGAACATCCCCCACCCTTAAGATGCCTGAGAGCATTTGGACTTTGTGCGATATTATATCAGGGATAGGATAGTATGTTGTTTTTACGAGCGCAGAAAAATGGGGATTTTTTAGCGTCCCGCTATCCCCCACTTGACCGCCAGCTTCCGCATAAAAAGGAGTTCGATCGAGAACAACTTCTGCCGATTCTCCCTCCTTGATTGCCGCGATTTGTTTTCCCGACTTCAATAGAGCCAAAACCTCGGATTCGTCGCTTTTTACCGAATCATATCCGATGAATTCGACGGATGTCTCCCTGATCGTTTCATAAGCCTTTTTATCCTTATCTTCAGCATCTCCTTTCCATGAGAGCCGTGCGCGATGGCGTTGTTCCTCCAGCTCTCTTAAAAAACCTTTACGGTCGACAGCGATGTCTCTCTCAAGCGCAAGCTCTTCGGAAAGATCGATCGGAAATCCGAACGTGTCATACAGCTTGAAGAGTTTTTCCCCGGAGAGGACCGTCTGACCTGTCTCCTTGAGCTCATCGATGTACTGGTCGAATGTTTTAAGCCCTGAGGATAGGGTAAGGGCAAATCGATTCTCTTCTGAAAGACAAACCTTCGAAATGTATTCGACAGATGGAAGCAACTCAGGATAAGCATCTTTCATGATATCTGTGACTCCACCAACAAGCTTGTAGAGGAAGGGCTCATCCAATCCTATAGAGTTACCGTAACGGTAGGCTCGACGGATAAGCCGACGGAGCACATAACCTCTTCCCTCGTTCGAAGGCATGATCCCATCTCCGATCAAAAAGGACACTGCGCGCACATGGTCTGCTATGACTCGAGCGGCGGTATCTCCCTCTTCTCCTGAGAGATATTCTCTTCCGGAAAAATCACAGACAGCCTCGATTAGAGGCAGGAAGAGATCGGTATCGTAATTATTCGTTTTGCCCTGGAGCACGGTGGCCACACGTTCCAATCCCATTCCTGTATCGATAGAGGGCGAAGGAAGCGGTTTGAGTTGTCCTTTGTCATCCTGATCGAACTGCATAAAGACCAAGTTCCAGAGCTCAAGGAAACGATCGCTTCCGTTTTCGATCAGGTCATGTGGGGTTCCCTCTTCCATACTCTCACCCAGGTCATAGTGGAGCTCAGAACAAGGCCCACAAGGACCTGTCTCTCCCATAGCCCAGTAGTTGTCTTTTTTCCCAAAGCGGAAGATACGGTCGGCCGGCAGTCCGATCCTCTTATTCCACAATTCATAAGCCTCATCATCATCGAGATAAACTGTCGCATAAAGCCTGTCTTTGGGCATCCTGTAGACTTCTGTAATCAGTCCCCAAGCATAATCGATCGCGTCTTTTTTGAAATAATCCCCGAAAGAAAAATTTCCCAGCATTTCAAAGAATGTGTGATGTTTGTTTGTGATTCCAACCTGTTCGAGGTCGTTATGTTTTCCGCTTACACGCATACACTTTTGAACAGAAGCCGCCCTTTTGTAGCTCCGTTTTTCCAATCCAAGAAACACATTCTTGAATTGGTTCATTCCTGCATTCGTGAACAAAATTGTGGGATCATTTTGAGGAAGAAGAGGGGAACTTCTTATGATCTTGTGATCTCTGTCCGCGAAAAAGTTGAGGAACGCCTCCCTGATCTGCTGGGCTTTCATTTATTGTTCTTCTTCAACCTCCGGTTCAACTTTATCTTTTTTCGTCTCTCTCTCTATTTCACTCATCTCTTTCTCCATATCTTCCATAGCTACATCCAGGGTCGATCGGATTCCCATCACTCTTAGCTTGAAATTGTCAGGACTGGAGGAGTATCTCAAGCCTTGTTCGTAGGAGATGTATCCTTCCTTATAGAGATAATAGATGGATTGATCAAAAGTCTGCATCCCGTACTGAGAGACACCTGATGCAATGGCATCCCTTATAAGCACGGTCTTCTCTCTGTCGTTGATGCAATCTTGAATGTAGGGAGTGTTGATCATGACTTCAACCGCGGGCACACGGCCGCTCCCATCCTTCCTGGGAATAAGACGCATAGAGATGATTGCTCGAAGGATGCTAGATAGCTGGATCCTGACCTGTCTTTGCTGATGCGGGGGAAAAACGGTAATGATCCGGTTGATCGTCTCTGGAGCATCAAGGGTGTGTACGGTACTCAAGACGAGGTGACCGGTTTCTGCAGCCAGAAGGGCCGTGTCGATTGTATCCAAATCCCTCATCTCTCCGACCAGGATGATATCGGGATCCTCACGGAGAGAAGCTCTCAGTCCCCTGGAGAATGAGGTGACATCCACTCCTACCTCTCTTTGGCTGACAGTGCTCTTTTTATCGCGGTGGAGATATTCGATGGGATCCTCGATAGTGATGATATTTTCCATCCGTGTCTCATTGATATGGTCTATCATGGCTGCCAAAGTGGTCGTCTTTCCTGAACCCGTTGTCCCGGTAACCAGGCAGAGTCCTCTCTGTTCTGCTGCAATTTTTTCGAGAATTTCAGGGAGGAGAAGGTCTCGAATGGACATAACCTCTAGAGGGATGATTCTCATGACGATCGCATAACTCCCTCTCTGCTGAAATATACTTCCTCGAAATCGGCCGAATCCTGCGAGACTGTATGCAAGGTCGATATCCAGGTCCTCCTTGAGTCGCTCCTTCTGAAAATCATTTGTCACTTGATCCGATAATTCGCGGGTATTCTCTGGGGACAACCTCGGAAAGCTCGTTAAAGGGCTGAGCTTCCCATGAATCCTCAAAATCGGGTAATTTCCAGCTTTCAGGTGAAGGTCTGACGCTTCGCTTTCAATCGCGATTTTTAAAAGTTCATCAATCTCCATAGTCCCCCTCCTCTCCTTGTGTTATTTTTGATTCACTTTGATCCATAAGCCCGTTGTCCATAACTGTTACGTCCAGGCTTTTAAACAAACAGCCGATACGCTGAATTTCGTCCTCATTATATCTGAATTTTATGTTTTCTCAAAACTCTCTTGTCCTCTTTATCTCTTATTCCATTTAGTCGTGTGACAAACTAAATTGAGATTCAAAGAGCGAACATTATATGTAGGTCAGCCAATTGTGTTTGTCTTCGATATCTGCTTTGATGATCCCAAAAAAAAGTTCTTGGAGTTTTTTTGTGATCGGTCCTCTTTTACCGCTTCCGATCGTAATCTTATCGATCGAGCGTATTGGCGTGATTTCTGCAGCGGAGCCCGTGAAAAAGACCTCATCTGCGATATAGAGCATCTCTCGAGGAATAGTCTGTTCGTAGAGCGGTATGTTCAGATCTTGAGCGAGATGCCTGATACAATTGCGAGTGATTCCAGGCAACACAGAGGATGCTAAGGGCGGAGTGAGAAGGTAGTCGTCTATCACGATAAAGATGTTTTCTCCACTACCTTCACTGACGTGCCCTCGGGGATTTAAGGCGATCCCTTCTTCATATCCATTTTGAAGAGCCTCCATTTTAATCAACTGAGAGTTCATGTAGTGCGCGCCCGATTTTGCCAAAGCTGGGAAAGTATCCGGGGCCATTCTTCGCCAGGTGGAGACACATACGTCCACTCCATTCTCGAGGGCTTCTTCCCCGAGGTATGTCCCCCACTCCCAAACAAGTATGGCACAATCGACCGGATTCGGAAACGGATCCACTCCAAGGGTTCCATAACCCCGATAGACGATAGGCCTGATGTAGCAGGATTTCAGATCATTGGCTTTGATCGTATGGATGATCGCTTGATTGAACTCATCGGGGGAGTATGGGACCTCCATCCTGTACATCTTACAGGAATTGTAGAGCCTTTGTGTATGGGCTTCTAGACGAAAAATGGCCGTCCCCCTGGAATTTTCGTACGCTCTTAAACCTTCAAAAATGGAACTTCCGTAGTGGATGACATGGGAGGCGATGTGGATGTTGGCCTCTGACCAGGGAATGAGTTGGCCGTTCATCCAGACTTTTCCGCTGCTATTAAATGGGCTCATTTAAAGCTCCTTTCATGTGTGTTCTCCACAGTGAGGACAGATCTGCGATTTGGAATGTAGCGGTCTGCGACAGTTCCAGCAAATCTTGTCCTTTTTGGTTTCTCTTGCCTTGATCCTGCCCCAGATATCATCGATCTCCACCTTTTTGGGATCTTTTCCCTTGAATTTTGAGATATCCCGCGTGATCTCTGCGGCTTTCTGGTATCTATTCTCAACATTGGTTGAGAGACATTTCATGATGATCTCATCGATATCTTTGGGAATCCGATTGTCCTTCAACTTTGGGGGCGTGATCTTCCCCTCTTTTGCCAGTTCCAGGATTTTAAAAGGATCGGGATCCAGAATAGGTGGCCGTCCGAGGAGAAGTTCATAGAAGATACATCCAATCGAATAGATATCCGAGCGGAATGTCGATTTCCCCAAAAACTGCTCAGGGGCCATGTAGGGAGGCGACCCTATCCGTGTCGATGCATACGGAATATTATTGAGCCATGCAGATGTCCCAAAGTCGGTGATTTTGAGAATATCCTCTTCGGAAACAATGATGTTGCTGGGCCTAAGGTCTCTGTGGACGATCTTGTTTCTATGCGCATGGTCCACAGCACTCGCGATTTGAAGAATATATTCGATGGCCTTTGGATAGTCCAGAACTTTTTCTCGTTCGAGAATTTTTTCGAGTGTTTCTCCTTTAACATACTCCATGACCATAAAAAAGATCCTCTTTTCTTTTTCTGCAGCGATCATGCGTACAATGTTGGGATGATTCAACGCGGCCTGCAGCCGAGATTCCTTGAGAAGTTTGAATAGCTCCATAGATTGTTTATGGGGAACCTTGATCGCAACTTTTTTATTGAGCCAAGTATCCTTTGCTAAAAAAACCGTCCCAAAACCTCCGCTTCCCAAAGAACGTATGATGTGGTATTTTCCGACTTTCTGGTCTTTAAGAAACATCCTGCAGATTCCAAAAATGATTGATTAAGACTAAGCAGCTGATTGCTGCTGTTTCCGACCGCAGTGTCTGCGGGCCGAGGCTAACGGCTGTATAACCATGGTCCAATATATCGTGTTCTTCTTGTTCTGTCCACCCCCCTTCGGGTCCGATCAAAACTTGAATGGACTTGGGGATTTTTGTGACCTCTTCTGTGGAATCGTGGCTCCCCATAAGAATATCCTTCAGGTATCTGCCGCCCCGTTCGTTCAAGAAAATTTTGACTCCGGCTTCGACCGTTTCAAGCACCTCAGCGAGTGGCTTGGGTGGCAGGATGGCCGGAACCTGGGTGTTCCCGCTCTGCTTGGCGGCTTCTCTTGCTATCTTCGTCCATCGTTCAGTTTTTTTTTCAATCTTTCCCTCGACTTTGACGATTGATCTCGCCGCAATCACCGGAAGAAAACAGGCAGCTCCGAGCTCTGTTGCCTTTTGAATGAGTAATTCCAACCGACGTGTTTTTATAAGAGATTGAGCGAGAATTATCTTAACCGAGGCAGATTTATTCTCCTTTTTTTTAATCACATAAAGTCGCGTGCTATCTCTTCCCGTGCTGTCTAAACGTGCCAAATATTCGGTTCCATTTTCATCGAAAAGCCAGACGTGGTCGCCCACTTTCATTCGAAGAACAGAGTGGAGGTGATGATGTTCCTCTCCGTCAAGAAAAACAAGAGATCGACAGAGTTTCGCTTTTTTTACAAAAAATCTATTGGAGGTCACAACTCGATCTCAGGCTTAGCTTAATGGAATATATTTTTCATTTTATCGAGAGACTTCTTATCCACATCACCCAGGTTCTCGCCACTGGCTTCAGCAAATTCTTTCAAGATCTTTTTCTGCTTTTTGGATAGGCTGGTGGGAATCTGAACGTCGATTTTTACGTATAGACTTCCCTTTCTATGACTGTGGACATCTTTAATCCCTTTGTCCTTAATCCGCATGACATGTCCGGGCTGTGTTCCTGGAGGAATGGAAACGATCTCACTCTCTGTGAGGGTAGGAATTTCCACTTTGGTTCCAAGAGCTGCACCCGTAAAAGAGATCGGGATTTGGCAGTAGAGGTTATTCCCCTCTCGCCTGAAAAACTTGTGCTTTTTTATCCGGATGACGATGTATAGATCTCCGCGAGGGGCACCGAGATCCCCCACTTCGCTTTCCCCCTCCATCCGGAGTCTCATCCCATCATCTATACCTGCAGGGATCTTTACGCGAAGCGTTTTTTTCGTCTTGACTTTGCCCGTGCCCCTGCAATCTGCACAAGGAGATGAGATGACCTCTCCTTCCCCGCCACACGAAGAACATGTTCTCGAGAGGGAGAAAAATCCCTGCTGGTAGCGGATGTGTCCCCTTCCCTGGCAATGAGGACAGACGCTCTTTTGAGTTCCCGGTTCCATTCTCGACCCATTACACTTTGGACAATATTCTAAACGGTTGAGCTTGATCTCTTTCTCTAAACCCGTTGCGGCCTCTTTGAGCGTGAGTTCTACCTCAAGAGCCATGTCTCGTCCGCTTTTTGCATAGGACCTGTTTCGTGTGCGTCCTCCGAAAATATCTCCAAAACCGAAGTTAAAAAAGCTCCCGAGAATATCCTCGAAATCACCGAAGATAGAGGCATTGAAGCCGGAAAATCCACTGAAGCCCTGCCCTCTTAATCCATCGTGACCGAACTGGTCATATATGGATTTTTTTTCGGGATCGATGAGAACGCTATACGCTTCCGCAGCTGATTTGAATTTTTCTTCAGCCTCTTTGTTGCCGGGATTTTTATCCGGATGATACTTCAGCGCCATGCTTCGGTAGGCACTCTTGATCTCCTCAGCAGTTGCGCCTCGAGAAACTCCCAGGATTGTGTAATAGTCCTGCATGATTAATCCTCTCGACTTCTATTCGGCTTCTTCCTCGCGGGTTCGTTTCATTATTCCGTGCACTTCTTCAGGCGTGAGCCCTGAAGCGGGCCGGACTTCAACGCCCTGCTCTCTTCCTGTGGCCACATCCCTTGCCGATACCTTGGCTATGCCGTCTGCATCGATCTCGAAGGTGACATCGATCTGGGGAACTCCTGCGGGTGCTGTGGTTATCCCTACAAGGTCGAACACAGCCAGAGATATATTGTCTTTGACGTGTTCACTCTCTCCTTGAAGAACATGGACTCTCACTCTTCTCTGGTCGTGTTCGACAGTCGTAAAGGCCATGGTTTGTTTTGTTGGAATAGTTGTATTCTTATCTATGATTTTAACGAATTTTTCGTTTTCGGTTTCGATACCGAGGGATAGAGGCGTGACGTCGAGAAGCAGAACAAGATCCTTGAGATTTCCTGAAATGATCGCTGTTTGAATGGATGCTCCCATTGCGACGATCTCATCGGGATTGATGCGCTCGATGGGTTTCTTCTTGAAAAAATCGGCTATCAATTCTTTGATCAAGGGCATGCGTGTTTGTCCGCCCACCAGAATGACTTCATCGATTTTATCCGCATCCAGGTGTGCATCGGTGAGAGATTGATCAATATAGGGGAATGTATCCAGGATCAGATCCTTGGTCAATTCTTCCAGCTCGACCCTTGTCATGACTTTTTTAAGATGTTTGGATCCCGATGTGTCGGACCCGATAAAAGGGAGGTTTATTTCCGTTTCTAGAGTGAATGAAAGCTCGCGTTTGGCTTTTTCTGCAGATTCCTTAATTCTTTGCAAAGCCAGTTTATCGTCTGAAAGGTCCACCCCGCTTTCTTCTTCGAATGCCGAGATCAGCCAACTCACGATCCGGTTATCGAAATCTTCACCCCCCAAATAGGAATTACCGTTTGTACCGAGCACGTGAAAAATCCCCTCGTTGATCTCCATAAGGGTGATATCGAACGTCCCTCCGCCCATATCGTAGACAGCGATTGTGGCATCCTGCTTTGTCTCCAATCCGTATGCAAGACTGGCTGCCGTGGGCTCGTTTATGACCCGCAATACTTCCAGACCTGCGATCTGTGCCGCATCTTTAGTGGCCTGCCTTTGATGGTCGTCGAAATGTGCGGGAACGGTGATGACAGCCTGTGTGACCTCATCCCCAAAAAAATTCTCTGCACACTTTTTTAAGTAGCCCAGGATCATCGCCGAGATTTCTTGGGGGCTGATCTTTTTTGAGTCTACTTGAACCATCACGTCCCCGTTGGGTGCTTCGGCCAGCTCGTAAGGGATCTTTTTTCGGGCTTCCTGGACATCCTCAGAACCGAATTTTTTTCCCATGAGGCGTTTTATCGCAAAGATTGTGTTCTGGGGATTGGTGATCGCTTGGCGTAGAGCAAGGTTGCCGATCAGTTTTTCGCCCGAGCTCGTAAAGCTCACAACAGAAGGCGTAGTCTGCATTCCTTCAAGGTTGGGAATGACCTTGGGCTCATTCCCCTCCAAGTAAGAGACACATGAATAAGTGGTTCCGAGGTCGATTCCGATGGCTTGACTCATGTCTTATTCTCTTTTTTGGGAAGAATCACTTTAACCAGAGATGGACGAAGGAGTCGTTCGTTGATCGTATACCCCCGCTGGAATTCTTCGCCGATTTGAGGATCTTCGATATCTTCAGATTCCTCCGTTATAAACGCTTGGTGGAGATGTGGATTAAATTTCTTATCCCTGATATCGATTGGCTTTACTCCGTATTTATTTAACAGATCCAAAAGCTGTTTATAAATCATTTCAACACCTTCTTGGAAGCTGTCCAGGTTCCTTTGATCATCACTCTCTAAAGATCTTTCGAAGTTATCGAGAACAACGAGTAACTCCCCGAAAAACTCACTGAGAGCATACTGGTAATACTCGGATTTCTCCCTCTCCAGCCGCTTTCTCAGATTTTCCTTGTCGGCTATCTGTCTCAAATATTCTTGCTTTAATTCCTGTATCTCTGCCTTCATTTTTTTGATGTCCTCGTCATGCTTTTTAGTGGATGGCGTTTTTGCAGTAGGTTTTCTTTTTTTGGGAGATTTTTTCTGCTCGGTGAGATATTCGATCTCTACCTCTTCTGTCGCCTCTTTCTCTTTTTTAACATCCGCATCTGACTCGATCTTTTTTGGCATGTGTCCTCCTTATTTGTGGGCACTTATTGTTCGGCTTAATTTCTGCGCAACAATATCAACTAACGGGATGATCCTTTTATAAGGGAGTCTCTTCGGGCCGATAATGCCGAGCGATCCCAAAACTTGCTCGTCATACCC
Organism: Candidatus Aminicenantota bacterium; assembly: GCA_050115915.1. GTDB lineage: Bacteria > Acidobacteriota > Aminicenantia > Aminicenantales > Aminicenantaceae > WTAW01. The sequence continues at coordinate 2,737 of JASFPP010000045.1, read as the reverse complement.
ATAGTGAGAAAGGATCAAAGAACAATCCTCGATCTCTGGAAAGTTCATTTCGGAGCCGATAAGGACTTTCACGCGATCAAGACTGATAAATTCGGACAGGAGTTTTGTAAGCCTTGTTTTTTCTTCAAAATTTTTAAAAAGTGAGTGTAGCCGTTCCATATCGAATAACTCGGGTTTTTCCAGAAGATTTGAAGTTCCCTCGAGGAAGATTTCATGCTCTTCCTCCTCCTGATGAAAATAGGTTTTCATCAACGCTGTCAGTTTAAGGAGAAGGTCTTCGAATTTCATTCTGTAGGAAGGGACCTCTTTGGTCATGTAGTCATGGACAAACAACAGATTTTTCCCCCTGAATTTATCGTTGATGAAGCGCGACGAGCTGTCCAGTTCATGCTGTGTGAAATATGTACTTGTCTCCACGACTTCAGTCAAAACCAGATTGAAGGTTGTTACGAGAATGATCATCACTTTCTCTTCCGAGATCTTGATGAGGCGAAGATACTTGAAATGGATCCTGGAGATCCGTGGGGAAATCACAAAACCCAGATTGTCGGAATGTGTGGAAAGTGTCCGTGACGCCTGGACGAGCAACGAATGAAAATTCCCCTTTTCATGTCGGAATTCCTCGGGGGGAATGTCCAAAGATGTCCGGGAGGGGAATGCCTCCTGGAACAGTTTATTCACATATAAGCGGAGGCCCTTATCCGTGGGTATGCGGCCTGCAGACGTATAGGGTTGGAGGAGATAGCCCTGTTCCTCCAGCTTTGCCATGATATTACGGATTGTCGCTGGAGATACGGTTATCTGGGATTTCTGAGCGATGGATCCTGAACTTATGGGTTTCCCCAACTTGAGATAGCTTTCGACGATAAGGTCCAAAACATGGATGTCTCTGTCTCGCAAGATATACTTTTTTTTGGCCATTCCTAGATAAAATTTATAACACTAAATCTTCAAACTTTCAACTCTGCGGTTTCCGGATCAAAAGGGGATTTGGGAGCTGTTTCGCAAGGATTTAGTCGTAAAGAATCCTTTCCAGTGAAGATCGGAATCGGAGAAAGCGAAACTGACTCCGTTTAACGTCTCTGTTTGAAAAAATTCCGGGATTCTTCTACGGGGATCAAAAGATCCGGATCCCCGCATAGCCGACGACTTCTTTAAAATTTTGTGTCACTTCTCCGGATGTTTGATACTTAACGAGCTCTGCCCGTGTGGCGCCAAGGTCCTTTGATGCAACGATCGTCGATGTGGTCGGTTGATAACCGCACATGCTGATATTCTCGTGAGATACGACATTGTACAAGCCATGTGCATCGAGGCGTCTGATTTCTTCGATAGCAAGGGAATCTTTTATCTCAGCCTCCTTCTGGCTGATATAATGACTCATATCTGTGCTGGCCACAATCAAAATATCTTCATCCCGGCTTTGGATGGCACTTGAAATTGCATGACCCAGCTCTTCGAGTTCTTCATAGGATGTCTGATAGGCAATGCTTATGGGAACGATCGAAAATCTTTCTTTAAAAAACTGGATAAACGGCAGCTGCACCTCTAAAGAATGCTCATGTTCATGGGCCTCGTCATCATCACTGATAAGATCAGACTGGATTTCGATGGCATTCGCAAGGTCACTATCGATCGGGACCTCACCCAGAGGGGTTTGCCAACATCCCTCTTTCATGATAGCAAACCGGGATCTGACATGCCGGTGGTTCGGGCCGAGTATGACAAAGACTTCGGGCAGCTCGGTCGAAGAGAATACTGCGCCGGCCACTGTCCCTGAGTACTCATAACCAGCGTGGGGCACGATAACGCTGATTGCCTTTCTCTTTTCACCCGCAGGATCGATCATTCTCTCCACTACAGACCTCAAAGATTCTGGCTGCTGGGGATAAAAATATCCTGCAACAGCGGGTTTTCGTTTCACTGGAACCTCCTCCTCAAAAAAGATACGCTTGCCTTCAGATTTTGTCAAACAATGACACACAATTTGTGCGCTCTTATTCCTCTATGGACTCAGAGGAGATGATTTAGCTCCAGCCCCATTTTTCCCGCCGCCAGCTTCCTCTTGAATTGTCTAGAGGCTGTGTGTGGTCACCATCTGTTTTTTGAATTCAATACAAAAACGGGCGACAAAAGTATGGAATGCATAGGGAACCATGCTAATGACCAGGTCCGCTTCTTTGACTTCGTCCCTGAGCCCCTCTTCATTCTTGAGGTTCAGTGTTTTAACTGTTCCTTTGGGATGTTTATCGATGAGCTTTATGGCTTTGCTCACTGTTACGGGTAGCTACGACGACCTCAAAGTCAGGCCGATCGAGCAGATACCTGACCAAGGATTTCACCACAAGCCCTGCGCCAAGAATTAATACTTTTTTCATGCAATTATAACTTCTTTATTCAAACGATTTTTTATCCTTCCTTTTTGAGGAAATTTCTCATGTATTTATAATCAGGAGTAAATTCTCCCCGGAAAACGATCGTTGCTTTTTTTATGGGATCAGGCAATTGACTGTCACTAAAATCGCCTGAAAAATTCGCCTCAGCGATTCCTTTCACAAAAGGAAGAAGGGAATGGCTGAAAAAAATCGAGGATTCTAGTGAAATTTCAGCAGGGAGATTATCCACGGCCATGACCACAACTCCCCTCCCTTCATATCCATCGGTCACATCGGCGTTCTGTGGATTATACACAAATACCGGCTGATCCGGGGATGTGGTTTTTACAGTACACTCCACA
>JASFPP010000044.1:0-21436 GCA_050115915.1 Candidatus Aminicenantota bacterium | reverse complement strand
TAAATTTCGCACAAGACCTTGCCCGTTATGGTTTTGCCATTTTCTGTGGCCACGGGAACATTGATATTCAAAACACGGTCACTGGGAATAACATCACAATTCCAGCCGCACCACAAATAGGACCATCCCTTGCTGTAAAGCCAGTTCTTACCTGCTTGATAGTTAAAATGATAATTTCCCAACCGGTTTCCGCGGTTGTTGACAAAATAGAGAAGCCGATGATTCCCAAGGTGAGCATCGACAGGTTTGTGCAGCTCGAATTCTGTAGAGAACTCGACCTTGCCCCGAGAGTTGTGCTTAGCCAGCTTTAAGTCCACGATCTGTTGGTTGGCGGGTTCTTCTGGATCGACCTCCAGATAGAGCATTCCTTTGATCACCTCGTAAGGACCAGATCGGCTATGATATGCAGACCTGGACACCACCTTCTTGCTGATGACTTCAATCCTGACAACCTTGGCTTCCGCACCAAACGGCACAAGCACAAAAGCGATCATCATGACTACAAGAAAGATCTTAGAATTCGGACTCCTGCTGATGGAAACGATTTTCATCACATCATCTCCTTCATTCTGTCTTAAGCTTGGTTTTATCTATTGTATCACTCTTGAAGTTAGAGTCCCAAATATTCCTATGATCAGTAAAGGAATTAAATATTGATTTCTGTTGATTCAAAAAATTTCTCTTAATACAATAGGTTCGGGAAAATCAAGATCCAAACCATCAAAAAATAGAAAAGGAGTGATTCATGACTAAGATTAGGACCTTTATGAATCGAAGGAATTTCTTGTCCAAAGGATTAGCGGGTATTGCAGGGGCCTTAGCTCTTCCCCATATGGGAGCCATAAGGACTGCCTCTAAGACAACACAAGAAGAAAAAGAGTATACGCTTGTGTACCGTACTCTCGGAAAAACAGGAATAAAACTCCCCATCGTGAGCATGGGGACCATGGATGCCACTTCAGAAGCTCTCACAAGAACTGCTCTCGATGCAGGAATATCCCATATCGCTACAGCTCAATACTATGCAAACGGACGCGTGGAAACATTCATAGGAAAGATCTTGAAGCACTACAAGAGGGAAGACATCATCCTGGCCACAGGGGTCATTCCACATCCGATAGACTATAAAGCGGGTGTATTCTCAAAGGACACCGATATAGCGAAGTTCGAAAAAGATTTTGAGGGAAGCCTGAAGAGACTGGATACTGACTACGTCGATATTTTTTATCTTCCTTTTTGCGCGAAAAAAGAATCCGTTATGTTCGAACCCTTGATGAAATCGATGGAAAAGATAAAAAAAGCCGGAAAAGCAAGGTTTTTAGGGGCGGCCACACACAGTTATGTCTCTGAAGCCGTCCACGCTGCAGCCGACAGCGATTTCTACGATGTCGTCATGGTGGCGTACAACTTTCAAATCAAGGATATTGAAGACAGGAAAAAAGCCATTGCCTACGCCGCGGATAAGGGGCTGGGAGTTGTCGCCATGAAGACCATTACCGGAGAATCGTGGATGGTCCACAATAAACAGGTCGCAGCGAGCAATCCCAAAGCGGCCCTTAAATGGGTCTTGCAAAACGAGAACATCCACACAGCCGTTCCGGGTTTTACAACGTTCACCCAGCTGGAAACGAATCTGTCTATCATGGAAGACCTCACGCTGACACCTGAAGAAAAGGCCTATCTAAAGTTGGCGCGGATCAACCACAAAGATAGTCACTTCTGTCAGGGGTGTGGAACTTGTCTGAAACAATGCCCAAAAGCGCCGGACATTCCTACGTTGATGCGATGCTATATGTACGCTTACGGCTATCGGGACTTTCCTGCGGCAGTAAGGAACATCCAATCAATCAAAGACGATCCCGTCGCCTGTTCCAATTGTTTGGCGTGTGTCGTGGATTGTCCGATGGGATTCAATATCAAAGAGAAGGTTTTGGATATTATCCGATTGAGAGATGTTCCGCCGGAATTTTTTGTATAAAAAGTATGTGGGGATGTATTTGTCGGAATCTTTTATGAATATTTCAGGTTAGTAAATGATATTCAACCTGATCCCAAAAAGCTCACGGTCCTCTTGGTAGTACTGGCCTCTTGGATCCTGGCCCCATTGGTAAAAAACACTGATGGAAAACGGAAGTGAGCTCAGCTTTGGATCGCTCAATGTGCCCCAACCGAACATCAGACTTTGGGTTGGGATCAAATTCCTCATCCCTGTATAAGACACATGGATACCGATATGAATGCCTTTGTTGGAAGATAGAAAGGGCTTGGATTCTATTTCCATTCCAAATTCAAAGGGAATGTGCTGGGATTCGGGATATTGGTAGAAATAGACACCCGCCCCATAATACGGCTTGATGAATTTTAGCCCTGGGATCGATTCTATGGAGGCAGGATAAAAAACCTGATGATAAAAACCGTATTGAGAATACTTGATGGGATCTCGAAATTCGGAAGCCCCCTGGAGAAGGTTCGAGCAGTAGTGGGCCACTTCAATCAAAAGCACGGTGGGTTTTAAATCGCAAAGGGCAAAAAATCCAAGTTTGCCTTCGACACAAAGATTGGTAAAATTCCAAACATTATAACGGTTCAATGAGGTGAAAAGGCCGATTTCAATCCCCCAATGAAAGTTATTGGAGAGGGAGCCTATTCGCAAACGTTTGGCGACAGAGGTTTCAAAAGCCGTTTTATCGCTAAAAGCAGACATCATGTACCCTCTTGGCGAGGCCCTCTGGACGGTTAAATATAAAAGATAATCCGCGTATTTGTGAAACCAGTGGGATGATTCTGTGAAGGTTTTCTTGTTCGAGATTGCTTTATTCTCGGCAAAAAGACCGGATAGGGGGATGAATATCACCAAAAAACCTGTCCAAATAATTCTTTTATAGCTCATTATTTTATATTCAATTTCTATCATTGACTCCATACAATTTCAACGCCGGGCTTATCGATTCGGTATTCACACTCAAACCGGAGAATTCCCTGCTGTATCTTTAGTCGTAATTAGGATTTGTTTTTTTATTTGGTACAACTTTTTTTCTCTCCGTTCGTTTAAAGTACCGAAGGTAACGATGAATATTCCTATTTACTGTTACCTATCTTGTTTTTGGCATTGTAATACTAAATATTAGTTGATATTCCCACACTGATGCGGAGTTATATGTATGCCTTCGGATATCACAGTCCTGCAAAGGCCAGAAAAACTCTCGATCAAATCAAACTTTCACATGTCCCTTGTTTAGATTGTGACTCCTGTAGCGTTACATGCTCTTCGGGATTCGATATCAAAAGGAAGGCAACGGATATTGCACGAATTTTAAATGTGCCTAAAGACTTTTTCGTGTAAAGAACTGAATTTCACTTCTCTTTCGTATTAGCCAGTTTTGTTGCGAGTTCGATGACTTGATCTATGGACAAGGCCTTTCCTATTTCCTTTGCCTCCGTGTAAGCCGCATCATCGAGTTCGTCTTGAGCAGCCGTTCTACAATTCTCCAGATTCGTTGCATCAGCAGGTGGCAAAGGGATCCCCAGTGTGGCACGAAGGATTTCTGCTGCGGAAAAAAGTTGGACTGCCGGGCCGTATTGAGATTGTGCAATGGCTATACACGCGATCCCTTCTAAGTTCTCCGCGATACCTTCTCGATGGTCTAATTCTTTTTCTAGATTTATACTCTCAATAAAATACTTTTGTGCTGATTCATGATTGCCTTGCACCAAATTACATTGACCGAGTAACCTTAGCGCTTGCGCTTCGACAGTCTTAAATCCAACTTCCCGGGACATGTTCAGGCATTCCTGAGCTAATAATGTTGCACCATTTAGATCATCCTGATCGAGGGCAACCCTTCCAAGTCCTGCAAGCGCAATCGATCCACACCCTTTATCTCCCATGGATCGGAAAGTTGCCAGCGCTTCTTCATAGAACATGCGCGATCGATTGGTATTGCCTTGAAATCGTTCCACTCTTCCCAAACCTCTTAGTTGTGTTGCGACACCATGAAGATCCTTTAAATCCTCATATATTTTGAGACTCTCCTTATACATTTTGCTAGCTTTATTATAATCCCCAACAACCACAGCGATCTGGGCAAGATTCCATAAGGCACCCGCGATCTCACGTTTATCCTGGACTTTTCGAAAAAGGGCCAGGCTCTCCTCAAAAAGAGTGTTGGCCTTTTTAAAATCATAAGTCGACGCGGCCCGGTGCGCTAACGGACCCAGTGCAGTAGCGATTCCCCGTGTATCCCCCACTTCTCGCCACAGCTCAAGACTTTCCGAATGCAACGCATCGATCGCTGCATCATCTGCACCCAAAAATTCTTTAGAAAACGCCAATCCTCCAAGAGCCTTTGCGACGCCTGACTTATAGTCAATCTCCCTTGCTATATCAATAGCTTGTTCATACAAAGGGATGGCCTCTCCCATGTCAGAATGGCGGGCTGCAAACCACCCGGCACCGATCAAAGCATTCACTCGCTCCTGAGTCGAAGAATCCGCGAAAACAAGAACTTTTTGAAGCCATCTCCGGCCCTCACTCACATAACCATGAGTATCCCAAAACTGAGCAAGTGCTCCTGCCATTCGTAAACCCGATACAGCAGATTGTTCACTGGCTTCGTTATCTTGATCGGCCTTCTGAAGAAACCATGCCAAAGCAGAGCGCATATTGTTATGTTCCTCCTCAAGCCTTTCCAGCCACACTTCCTGTTCGGGTCCTTCAAGCTGAGATTTGGCTTCCTCTGCAAGATCAAGGAAAAAATTCGCATGCCTTTCCTTGACATCAGTGTCTCGACCACTCAGTTTCAGTTTTTCTGTGGCATAATCCCTGACTATACCGAGCATACTGAATCTCAGTTCATCCTCTTTACTTTCTTCCTGCCTCAGAAGGCTCTTATCAAGGAGAGAGGTTAGCCCATCCATAACATCCATATCAGGAGATTCCTCAGATCCCAAATCAGGAACGCTATCGAAAGGGCAACATACAGCCTCGGCTGCAAGATACGTGAAACCCCCAGCAAACACAGATAAAGTCTGCAAGAGCTTCTTCTCGCACTCATCCAGTAACTCGTAACTCCAATCCATTGCAGAGCGCAAAGTCCGATGGCGTGCAGGAGCATCTCGAGGACCATGGGTCAGAATACGTAATGATGATTGCCCTCCCACTTCGATCAGCCGTTTGAGGAGTGCTTTAGGCGGAAACAATTTCACACGCGCGGCTGCCAATTCGATGGCCAGAGGTAATCCATCCAGCCTAGCACAGATCTCGGCCACTGGCTGAGCGTTCTCATTCGTTAAGGAAAAACCAGGTTTCACCGCCTGTGCACGCTGAGTGAACAACGCCACTGAAGGATTGGCTGTGATCAGGTCTGTAGTGGTTCTTTGGGATAAATCTGGAAAATCCAGAGGCCGCACGAGAAACTCGTGTTCACCCTTGACATGGAGCACCTCACGGCTTGTGACTAAAAATTTAATGGCAGAGCAGGTTTCAAGAAGTTGGGCGATGTCGGCAGCGGCCTCGCCAACGTGCTCAAAATTATCCAGGAATAGCAACATTTTTTTATTCTGAAGAAATTCGCCCAAAGTAACAATTATGGGCTGGTTCGCCTTTTCATGCACATCGAGAGTCTGGGCAATTGTGGGAGTTACGAGGACTGGATCTGTTATAGGAGCGAGGGGCACGAAAAAGATCCCATCATTGAAAACGTCGAAAAGTCCATTGGCCAACTGAATGCCGAGGCGGGTCTTTCCGATCCCCCCAGGCCCTGTCAATGTTAGCAGACGCACTTTGGGTTGGGACAAGAGCTCCCGAGTCGAACTCAGGTCATCGTCCCGTCCAATGAAGCTTGTGGACTGGATGGGCAGATTATTGGGATAAGTATCTGGAAATCCGAGAGAGGGCTCATCGGCTTCGTGAGGGCTGATCAAGGAAGTGTCCCCAGCCAAAGTTAGGAGGACCTCCAGGGCGCTTTGGAACCGGTCTTCCTTGTGTTTTTCAAGACATTTCAACACCAAATGGCTTAAAACGTCATCGATTTGATCGTTAACAATCTTCGGGTCTTGAGGGGATTCATGTCTATGCTGATAAGCCACACTTAACGGAGTGTCTCCAACAAATGGGACTTTTCCCGCAATCATTTCATACAGAATGACTCCCAATGAATAGATATCAGATCTTTCATCGATGCCTTTCGCCACAACTTGTTCCGGCGACATATAATCAGGCGTTCCGATGATCACGCCTTCATCCGTGATCCCCTTTGTCCTTAAGGAACGAGCAATGCCAAAATCCATGATACGGGCATTCCCCTCTTGATCGATCATGATATTGCTTGGTTTTAAATCCCTGTGGACTACGCCCAATCTGTGGGCTTCGGCCAATCCTTCACACACCTGCCTTGCGATTGCAATGATGTTCTCTGGATCTATCCGCTTTTTCCCCTTTATAAGGCTCTTTAAATTCTCCCCAGACACATATTCCATGGTGATAAAGTGAAGCCCTTTATCCTCTCCGAGATCATACATCCCGCAGACATTTTTATGGCGGATTTTCCTTGCAGTTTTAAGCTCACCTTTGAATCGCTCGATCGTTTTTTTATCAGCAGAAATCTCAGGCTTGATCAACTTTAGGGCAACCTCTTCGTTGATCTTTGTATCATGGACGCGATAAACCCTTCCCATTCCTCCCTCGCCCAACTGCTCGATAATCTCGTATCTTCCAGCAATAATATTGCCTTTTTTAAATTCTTCTTTGGGAATCTCTAAGGTTTTGGTGTGAGAGGGAATATCCGCGGAAACTGGCAGTTGAGTTCCGCATTCTTTGCAGAACTTAGAATCCGAAGGATTCGCTGAATGACAATTCAAACAATGTGTCGCCATTATCCCCTCAGGTTGCTCTAAAAAGAGTACAGATTTAGGAAGGAAGAGTCAAATCAAATGAAAAAATCAATGGGCCATCACGCAAAGTCCATCTTCTTGAGCAGTTCGGTAAATCGCGGCTCTTGGCGAAGGGTGTCGAGCCACGGATTTAATTTTACGAACACCTGTATGAAGTCTGACCTTAGGTCGACTTTGTATACGTTTGTCGATACGCCCCTTGGCTGGTATAGCTTTCTGATTTAAATTAACATAACACTAAATTTGGCTCGATTTATTTTCACTAATTCTACTATTATCAGTAAGTTATTACAGCCAAAGCAATGTTTTACTCTATTTTATACTGTTTTATCTTTAAACTTCAGAATTTCAATCTCTTTGAGTTCGTCTGTTCCATCACGGCCGAAGACAGTATCGGTAATAACTGTTTTTCCATCGGACTTGGTGATCTTGTATTCCGAGGAGCTGCCTGAGAACTCTGCCGTGTCTTCACCCGCTCCGCCTTTTATCAAATCATTTCCCTTTCCACCGATGATCACATTATTTCCATCATTCCCAATGAGCCGGTTATCCCGATCATTACCGAGAATATTGGTATCATTCTCTCCCGTCAATATGATGTTGATCAAATACTGGGATTTAAAAGTATAGGGAGTGTTTTCATCGCGTACAGTGGAGAAAGTCCCTTCGAAGGAAGGATCGATGTAGGCATCGTATGTCAGATATTTCGGCCAGAACTTCTCCACCAGATCATAAAGCGCGGGGTCACCTGCCTTCATCTCTTCTTTTGTGTGATAGGGATACTCATCTCCAAAAGATTTGCCGTCTCCCTGAGGATTGTGATCCCACAGACCAAAATAGATGTCGAATCCCGTGATGATGTATTCGTGAGGTGATGGTCGGCCATAATTGTATATTCCAGCTTCGACGGAAGCTTTTTCGGCCTCGACGATCTCTTGATGATACTCGGGCAACACATCCTCCAGCCCTTTATCATGAACAAGATGCATGATTTCTTCGTAGGAGGCATCACGAGTGAATCTCTGTCCAGGTTTAGCCTCATTATGGATGTACTCATAACTGCCCTCGACAGGTGATTCCGTAGCATACAGGTCCTGAAGTCTGAGCTCCGATCCTCTCAGAATGGGACGCATCGCAAAAGACTTGATCTCCGTGTCGGTGTAAATCAGAGTAGCCCTTACATCCGCCATCCGGTTGGCGAGAGCGGTTTTATCCGAACCATACTGCGTCCCGGGGGCATCGGTCAGGTGGTACTTCAGTATCTCTCTAGCCCTCACCACCTGTAAGTCACTCACCCCTGATTGGGCAAAAATATGAATCGGTTTGCCATTAGGGGCCATGTGTTTCGTGTATTTCGAAAATAACCCATTCAACGTCTCACCGAGCTCTTCGGGAAGAGGGATAACTCCCAACGGGGATGTCGACGTGTCGATGTTATCCAACACCTCATAGTTGATGTCGATCTCGTCAGGCACATCGTACTTCACCTCTGCGATCGCCTTCTCCATTCTCGCTCTTCTGTCATCCTGAGCCCTCTGTTTTTCCTCGCTTCCCTTTGCCGCAGTATCTTCGGTTTGAGTTCCCCACGACACAATCGAAAAAGCCAAAATGACTGCAAGCGCTACAAGTGATTTTTTCATTTTTCCTCCTGAAATATTCAATCAAGATTTCCCATTATATCGAAAACAACTACAGAATCAACAGGATCCGGATTTTTTCCGGTTATTTCATGCCGGCATCCTTGGCAATACGTATTATATCTTTTCAAGGACAGGACATACCAAGGATGGGATCTTCGATTAAAGCTTAGTAGTAAAACCAGATAGTCCGGTAGTCGCGAATCTTCTCTCCCCTTGCCGCCAGTTCTTCTAGATAATCATAGATGGGGACGTCGATATAGTTGTATGGCGGAATGGGTCGGATGTTCTTCTCCCAGGGATGGAACTCATAGACCCGCGATCCATCGGGAAGGACCATGACCATCCGGTGGTCCTGCCAGGCCCGGAGGTGATTCTTCCCCAATTTGGGGACGTTGAAGACAGGCTCATCCGTGCGGTCGAGACCCGGCAGGAGACGCGCTTCCTCCTTCCGTTCCTGCAGGATCCGCGCGATCGGGACCATGTAGCGGCGGGTTTCCTCCTTCCCTTTCATGTTGAATGTGTAATAGGGATCCACACCGATCATGCGCAGATCCTTCCGAAGTTTGGCAGATTCGAACCGTCGGGAATTTTCTATGGTAAAAACTTCTTGATTATAGACATTCATCCCTGTACGTTTGATCTTTTGTACAGCATCTTTTGATTCCGGAGTGATTTCGTAGGAATGCTCGAAATGAGTGACGATGGCCACTTCGCGCCTTGCCGGAACATGAAAACGGGAGAGTATCTTCACGAGATTGTCTGTCCAGCGCATCGGCAAAACCACGGGCGTTCGTGTCCCGAAACGAATGCGGTAGATATGATCGATCTCAGCCAGAGACTCAAACAGCCGTTCGAGCTGTTCGTCCTTCATGATGCCGGGATCTCCTCCTGTTATCAGGATGTCTCCGATGGAGGGATGTTCCCTGAGCCAATCCACGGCCTCTTGGATCATCTGGCGGCTGGCTGTGGCTTTAGGGTCCAAAACCTCATCGATCTCCCAGTTGCGCTGGCAGTACACACAGATCTGAGAACAGGTGTTAAAGGGTTTGAGGATGGCGATCCCCGGATAGCGCCTTGTGACGGTTTCAACAGGAGAGGTGTCGTGTTCTCCCATGAAGTCGAACACCATTCCACGGTCCCGGCGATGTTCGGCCATAAGATCCACATATTCCGGAGGCGGAATCACCTGGGCTCGCACGGCATGATCATATCCGATGGATAACATCCGATCCATCAAGCTGAGATAATAAGGGGTGATCCCGAAAGGAATCCTATTTTTTGTGGCTTTAGTGATGGCAGATTTCTGTTCGGCCGTGAGTTCGATAAGGTCGAGCAGAGGAGCCGCCTTGCGTATCACATGGCGGATGTGCCAGCGGTAGTCCTGCCAATCACTTTTGTTTGCCTTGAAATAATTCAGAATGCGTTCTCGATTTTCCCTTCTCCATCTGATGACATCGGACTCCAGTCCCGAGGGATATTTCTTGAAATATTTCTGTATGGTTGACCCGATATCATCCAGGATCTCCATACGGGCTGCAGCAGCCTCTTTTCCTTCCAGTTTCAAAAAATCGGGGATGCCTTTGCGCGCCTCTTCCGACTCGAAGTAGATGTTGGATTTACCGGCCACCCCCCTGAAAAGGTTGATGAATTCCATGAGGAAACCCACGGAGACTTCCTGAGCGAGTTCATCCTGCCGTTTTCGTGCCAGCTTCCACAGATTATCCAGTGCTGATGTCCCCGTCCGGTACTCGTTTACAGGCCCGATAATGCTCTTAAAAACTCTGATGCACTCCCTCACAGTCGCCTTCTCCAGGATATGGAAGTCATTGTCCACATCGAACACCTGGCGCTCCGCTTTCTCCAGATAGATATACAGAGATTTCCGCGCATCCTCCAATGTCTTGGCGCGTTTGAGACGCAGATAAATATCCGGATTGGCCTCCCAAAGCCGCTGAAGATAGGCTTCATAGTTGACCTCGAATCGCGGTTTGACCATCTCGACAGAATCTGTGAAAACATCGTCGATGATCTTTGTCCGGATGGGATTAACACGATCTTTATAGTTTTTGTTCATTTTCTTTTCCATGGTTCCTTCCACTAAAATACCAAATTTCTATAATCTAAAGCAAAATGTTTCATTAACATATATGTACCGCTAAAGCTGTAATGAAAGAAATCCCCTTGTGTTATAAGTGGTCCAATTGTGTGGTGGAGAAAACCATTATTACAGTTTTGACTCCCATTATCCCCTCTGATATAATTCAGTCAACTGGGTGGTTGATGGAGGGATAAGCGCATGCTAAGACGAAAAAAGGCGGATTCTGCACACCATCGCTACATCTTTGTCGATAGATTTGAACAAGATCAGGGATTCCGCGATTATCTGGCCGGATTGGCTCGTGTTGGCATGCGAAACGCAGGAATTTTTGGCGTTGCCGGCCCTTTGTTTCACTTTTTTATACTCGGGCTTTTAAGTGGCAGAGAAATCGCATGGTTTTGCAAACCGGGGGGGATGAAGTACGCTATCGCAGACAAACTCGTGATATTTTCTCTCGGATGGATCGGATTGTTTCTGTCTAAGAAAACCCTATCGCCTCAAAATGCCCGGGTAATCATCTCTCTTTTTCTATTGGTTGTATGTCTAGCAATGACTTACGATGATATCATAAGAAGGGACATATCGCATACTGTTGGATTTTTAATCCTAGTGATGCTCATCATAGTGGGAGTCGCTCCCTACCGGCCATGGCAAGTTTCTCTCCTTGGAATTGCTATAACGTTGCTATTTTATCTTTCAATCCGATTCATCCCAACCATATTCGGAGAGCCCTCCCTCAGTCCAAAGAGCGAACATTTTACATTGTTGATATTGGCTACGTTCGTCTGTACGACGATCACTATAAATCTTTACCTGAGCCGATATCTGATGTACCGCTCCCGGCAGAAACAGACTGCTCTCCGACAAACTATTGCACAAAAGGCGGAGGAACTGGAAGAGCTAAATCTCAACCTGAGGAGGACACAGGCTCAGCTTGTCCAATCTGAAAAGATGGCCGCCTTGGGAAATCTGATAAAGGGCGTCGCTCATGAGATCAACACGCCCATGGGTGCTGTGAACAGTATGCACAATACGCTGTACAGGGCCCTTGAGAAACTCAAAGGCATTACGGAATCGAGATCCCTCGAAGATCAAAATATGCGGAAAGATATCGACCGAATATTCAGGGCCGTAGATGATTCCAAAGAGGTTATTCAATCCGGAACAGATCGAGTGGTAAACATCGTTAATCGACTGAGGAGCTTTGTTCATCTGGACGAGGCCGCATTAAAAAAGGTGAACATCCACGAAGGGATCGAAGATACTTTGGTGCTCGTTCAGCATGAGCTGAAAGACAATATCAAAGTCGAAAAACACTATGGTGAGATCCCACAAATAACCTGTTATCCCCGTCAATTGAATCAGGTGTTCTTGAATGTTCTGCTCAACAGCATACAGGCCATCGAGGGCGGCGGCCATATTACCATTACAACATATCAAAAAGACAAAAACGTGCACTTATCATTTGCAGATGACGGTGTGGGTATTCCCAAGGAAAATATCAACAAAGTCTTCGATCCCGGGTTTACAACCAAGGGCGTAGGTATCGGAACGGGAATGGGACTGTCGATCTGTTACAAGATCATAAAAAATCATGGAGGCGAGATCAAACTGGAGAGCGAGTTCGGGAAAGGATCGAAATTCACGATCGTCTTGCCCTTGGATCTTAAAGACCACCTCAAAGCATAGGGCTACGAAAATCATCGGATTTATGTTTAGTTTTCTTTAAGGCCCTAGCTTAATCAAATTAGCCAAAATGAGGAAGCTCTGCATACAATAAGGAAAGCAACACCCGGAACAGAAGAAAAAAGGGGAAAGCCTACACAGTCATTACGATTGACGACTACAAATATGCCAGAAGATACGGATACGAGATTGTGGACTATTGAAGGCTGGCACTGATTCTTCTCATTGCATTCAGAACGACATACGCAGTGATTTCACCCGCTATCTTTAAGCTCTTTTTATCGATCCTGGATGGGATATCCTGTGGAGTATGAGAAAAATTGCTAATGATTCCGATGCCGGAGGTGACGATTCCGGCCTGAGCAAAAGCCAGTTGATCCGAGCCTTGCGTTCCTGTGGGCCGGATATCGTACCCTAGCTCTTCGACAGATCTGTTGATAACCTCAACCAGCCAATCGGGATGATTGGATGCAGCTAATATTTTCATGAGATCGTCATCCGCCTGCATTCGCCAGCAGCTATCGATTCCTTCCCATGGAGATGTTTTTACCGTTTCAGGTATTTGGGATAGACATTTTGTTTCCGGGATTCCGCTGATGCCCCCGGTCATCTCGACCAGGACACTTCCATTTCCTCCAACGTCGTCGATGTTGAAAAGGAGCTCACACTGTCGGAGCGATTCTGTGTTGTTATAGAGATAATTCCGCGAGCCAATAATACCGATTTCCTCAGCGCCAAAGGCGACAAATTTCACTCTATGAACGAGTTCGTCCTCGATCTTTTTAAAGCGGCGTGCCAATTCCAGCAAGATCCCTACACCCGAAGCATTGTCGCTTGCTCCGGGATTGTTTTTTCTGTAAGTGTCGAAATGTGCTGTTATTAAGAACTCTTTTGAGGGGGGTCCCCCGTTTGCGGATAATCCCTCATTTCCAACAGTTCCGATAATATTGGCCGATGTGTACTTTCTATATTCTCCTTCAATATTCAAACGGAAGCATAGCTCACCTTGAGACTTCAGAACATCGAAGTCCTCCGAATCGACATAGATTATGAGCTCGGGCTTGAACCGGAGCAACCGAAAGTGACCACTCCAATTATTGGTTATTACAGTTTTTCCTTTTAGTTCGTCCAAAGCGTAAGGTATTTGTGAATCGTTAAGATCGACGAGAAGGGCAATTCCTTCATACTCTCTTTTATTTTTGTAGGGATTGAATCCAAGCCCCACGACATCATAGGATTCTTCACCAATTTCGAGATCGATATTTGTGTATTCAAAGGACTCGAACTCAAAGGGCTGGATCTCGACATCCAGGCCGATATTTTCTAACTGCCTCTTGATATATCGTATGGCGAGTCTGTCATTCTCTGTGCCAACTTGTCTGTGGCCCAACCCGGCGAGATGAACGATGTGGTTGAACACGCGGGTGCCAAAATCGTCGGGGAGAAAATCATTTCCAGCATGCTCTTCTGGATAGGCCAGGATAAAAAATAGAAGCAAAATAACGACCAAATAAAAAAATATCAAACGTTTCATGTGAGTTCTCCTTGCATGCGATCTTTTCTCCTCTATTTCAGAGTTCTCATCCTTTGACTTAAAGACAAGCCAAAAAACATTTCGCACACAAAGTACACCGCTCTCGCTGAAAAAACATCAGACAAAAGTGGGGGATTCGAAAAACCCAACTTTAGTGGGGTGAGTTAGATAGAGATTGATCTCCCTGATAATCCAAGTTGCTTCAGATGGATGAAAATGATAATTTTGTCTCATGTATCAAGAATACACCTTGGGTGTTTTGCTGACACTTTTGTCCAGTGTTGTGGGGATCGTTGGATTGGCGATTTTGTCCCGTATCCACAAAAACAAAAGATTGATATATCTTTTTGCCAGTGTTCTTTTTCTGAATTTCATATGGTTTTCTTCGTTGATCTTTAATTACTTTAAACCGTTTTTCCCCGCGCCAACCGATCCAGACAAAATATATTGGTTCGAGTTCATGATTCTCTCGCTCATATTTATCATCCGATTCGGTTTGCTCATGACATTACTCATGCTTTTTCAGCACTTCCTGGGGAACCTATTTCCCAGGAGGATTATCCTGATCGTGCGTAATAGCGTGATTATTCTTTCCGCGCTGTGGTTTGTGAGTTGGATCGAGATTCCTCTTCTTGGCAGTCGATACATCATCGATCAATTGATGGTCTATACAGATCTGTTGATCTTCCTGACAGTCATTGCCGCTGCCGTTTATTTGCGTTACAGGGCCTTATTCCTCCCTAATGTAGAATATAAAAGGGCCGTCATTTTCCTGAGCACGATCATCATTTTTCCAATGGCCGTGGGAAGCATCAAGCTGGTCATCGGTTCGAGCCTGGGAAACATCAGCTTTGTGCTCGAGCGGTCAATGATCTACATAACGTTGATATCATTCAACGTGTTGACGACCTTATGGGGGATCAAGTCTGCATCTCTGCTCTCGAAATTTGAGGCCTTCGATATGAGCGCTGAAAGTCGTAAAATCGATGACCTCGAAGACAAATACAATATCACAAAACGTGAGATGGAAGTTATAAATTTGATCTGTTTGGGGAAGACAAATAAGGAGATCGCAGATGAACTCTTTATCTCGGTCGATACGGTTAAAGATCACAATTACAAGATCTTCCAAAAAACAGGTGTGAAGAATCGCACTCAGCTCGTAAAGCTTGTGAACGATCTCAAATAGAGGGGCTAGAACCTCCCAAGAAATTCAGCTGAAAATTGACTTTCGTATGCTCTTTTGATACATCTAAGAAAGGATAAGCGAAAGCTCCTCAATATGTTTTTTTTGGGGGGATCAAAATGGACATAAAAATCAGGGAACTCAACGATATTGTCATCATCGATATCGGTGGGGATATCCGGCAGTATGAAGTGAAGGATGTCAGTCTATATCAGCACGTGAAAGATCAACTTCAAACCGGAAAACGAAATATCTTGATCAATTTCGCAAATGTCGACTTTATCGACAGCCTGGGAGTGGGGGATCTCCTGAGCAGTTACGTTTCCACGAACAACTTAGGGGGCAAGATCAAGCTGTTAAAAGTGGCTCCAAAGATCCAATTAATATTTCAGGTGACTCTCATGGACCGTTTGTTCGAATTCTATGAAGACGAAAACACTGCCATAAAAAGCTTTAATTAAACCCTCTGATTGGGCCGAAATTTTTACCACAACTTCTCGATCTCGTCTTCGTATCCAGTCATTTCCCACCGGATAAGCGAGAAGGGTATCATCCCGGCTGCAAGGAATTCGTCTAAGAAGTCGCAGAGGACGAATTTGTCCCCCAATTGCATCGCTCGATCCTTGAAAAGCTTCATGAGTTGGGCTTTACCCATAACAACACCCGTATGAAAACCTGGAAAGCGCAGGTTGGATTGCTGCTCGTACCACACCATGGGTTCGTCTTCGTGCGACCATCCGTACGGCATTATCTCGGCACACAGGCGTCTCGCCTCATCAAAGGTGATCTCATTGCTGTGCATTTTAAAATCAGGGAGAGAGAGACTCATATGTGAAGCGTTCATTAGGTATTCGATTTCCCTGCCCCGCCGAGACCGTTCATCGAGCACCCCAGCCTGCATCAGGAGTTCTTCCAGGCCGGCGGCCCATCCCTCAGAACGAATCCAATCCATGTTATAACGGCGATGCACCCCACGGATCGGGCGGTCATCGCGCTCCAGACGTTGCTCGTCGAAAAGGTGTCCGATGAACTCATGAGTTTCACCGGGCAACACTTCTCGCTCCCGTGCTTTGTGGTCGATGCTCGGGCTTGTCGGCAAGGAGCGGGTGGTATCGTTGGGATCACTGTAGTCTGCAGGATCGAGCCAATCGGGAACGGTTAGAATTTCTGCCTCACGGAGAAAATTCACAACATAAACGAGGGCTTCATCCAGGCGGCGGTAATATTCCTCTGCCGTATCCGCCACTTCAAGCGGGGGAAGATTGCGATTCCGTTGTTCCTCTAATTTAAGGAAAGTAATGATACGGCTGTACTCGTGCTCGACAATGAGTTGGCATTCCTCCCAGGTGTAAGGGAAGAGATGAACATTTCTCATGTACCAGTTGTAGTTCTCTACTCCGATTCCGGCTGGAGCTGTCATCCTGCTCTTATTGGCCTCGAGCCATTTCCCGTAGTTTCTGACCGCATCCTCGGCTTGTTCACATAAGGGAACCAGGTCCGGATGGTGTTCGGCCAGGCGAGAAGCGAGTCTTTTGTATCGAGAGGCCTCACGGTCGATATAGTGGATGGCAATCTTGGCCAGATCACCGGCTGCTTCGGTCAGATTCCCTTCAGCCTGTTTGTATATCTTCGGGATAGCTTGGAGTGTTTTTTTAAATTCAGCAACTCTATCCTCAGGCAGAGGGAGGTCGCCGCGAATCCAGAGATCAAGACGCATGACAGGACCGGCTCCACCCTGGGAAGGAAGATAAAAAACAGGATCACGCGACCAGGGTTTGTAAATCCTCTGGTAGAAGTCCATGCCGTTCATCTCCGCTCGGACCAAATGATAATCGACTTGTTGGGAAACTGACCATTCCTCTATATCTATCGCGGCAAGGCGACTCTGGAATTCCTTCAGGCCGCGACGCTGTTCCTCTATGGCAGCTGCCGTGTAATCGGGTGCATCGTCAACCCATTGGAGCTCCTGGAACTCACGAAATTCCTTAAACAAACTGACAAGTTTGTCATAATGGCTGCTTGCAACAACGTCAGCTTCGTTCCTCTCTGCCTTGTTTCCTGATGAGCAGGAACACAATGTTAGACATACAAAAAAGCTCAATAATACAATTAAGAAACTGCGCTTCAACATTATTCAAACCTCCTTTTCCTTTTTCTCGTCTTTGTACTCGGAAAAATTTATATGGCCAATTTTGAATCGATCGCCAAAAAGATCTTTAAGACTTTCATCCCGAATTCTCCTATTCAATTATGTGAAATTAGTAAGATATCAAAAAAGACAATCTTTTCCAAAGGGCAGAATGCAGATACTCATTAGAGCTCAGATTGGCTTTTTTGCCTATAAAAAGTGCTTTCTAAGTAAAAAACGATATGAGAAAAAGTGCTAATTCCTATATTTTCAACAAGTTGCGCCAGCTAAGCCACATATAAGTAAATTCACCCCTGCACAAGCACCTCGTAACCTTCGCGGTAAGGGGGATCTGTAAAAAGTCCCATAAACTTGACCAATTGCTCCTGGTAAAGATGGCTCTCTTCATTACAAAGCGCATCCTCTTCGCTATCCCAGATGCTGATACAGATACTCTTTCCCGTATCGCGTTCGCTTATAAAATAGGCCGCATTGTATCCCTTTTGTGATTTGAAGGCTGGAACAACGCTTTCTTCAAACAGCCTGGCCGCCTCATCTATTCTATCCTTCTTAGTATGAATAATCGTGAAACGCGCGAACATGGTCTTTACCTCCTTTTTAATGAAAAGCATCAAAAATTTTAACTTACTTCCCCTAGCGTAGCTGAGATAAGGATATAAATTTGTTTGGGAAGAGTCAAATACATTAAGACAAATGTCAACGCAAAGCGAATATTTCCGGTTTTGTGCAAAGAAAAAATGAATTGTGCGGTAATGAAACAAAGAATGTCCAAAAATGGACGGATAGAGTTGAATATGTTTTGATCAACATCTGGACGTATTTTTGGCATGTTTATTGCCTGTAAGAATTAGCAATAAGGGAGTAACATTATTAGTAATAAAAAAAGGAGTGGTAACGATGAAGAGCTCATTATTAAGTGCTAAAGCAGTCATCAAGAACAAAGTTATCTTGAGGAAAAAAGTATCGCATTTATTTATATTAGTTTTCTTGATCCCTGCTTTTGTTTTATTATTTGGCGCCTCAAGCTTTCCTCAAACTAACGAGTATATCTATCAAATTCCCAAGAAATTAAAAGACGGATGGGAAGTGGCGTCACTGAAAGACGTGGGTGCCGATGTGCAGACGATCGAAGAAGTTTCCGGACTCATTCGGGATATCGACAGCTACGAAAATGTGCTCAGCATGGCAATCGTAAAAAATGGAAAGCTGGTCCATGAAGAGTATTCGCCCTACTGCCAGCGCAACACCCTCCATTGGCTGGCATCCATTACGAAGACGGTTACATCGACATTGATAGGAATCGCCATCGATAAAGGACTAATCGAGAGTGTCGATTCCACTCTAATTGAATTGCTCCCTCAGTTTGCTGATCACTTTAAGGATCCCGAAAAAAAGAAAATCGCCCTCAAGCACATTATGACAATGACATCCGGACTCTGGTGGAACGAACAGGTCTCATACAACAATCCGGAAAATTCGGAGTGGCAGATGGTCGAGTCCGAAGATTGGATGAGTTATGTCGTTTCCCGGCCTATGAGGAGTGAACCAGGGACGATATTTTACTACAACACAGGGGGCATTCATCTTCTATCTGCGGTGATAAAGAGTGTATCCGGGATGTATGCCCATCAATTTGCCGAAAAATATTTACTCCATCCCATGGGAATCTACGCTTATCAATGGAATAAAGACCCGATGGGGTATCCATGTACGGGCGGAACCGATGGAGGCATTGGACTGCGGACCCGTGATATTGTTAAATTCGGCTGGTTATTCTTGAAAGACGGAAAATGGAAAAATGAACGGATCGTCTCCGCAAAATGGGTTACAGATGCGCCGACAACGCATGTGACAACCAAAGGAAGAGGACGAAGTTATGCCTTTAATTGGATGACGGGGAGGAGAATTATTAACGGGAAAAGATTTGAATATATTGCATCCTTCGGCTATGGAGGACAAACTCTCTATATCGTACCAGAATACGATTTGATATTGGTTTTCACATGTGAATTATCAGGACGTGACTCTGGAGTCAATCGCCTTATCAAGAAAACTTTCGAGGCACTCATCCCAAAATAAGCTAACTTAGATATACAATATTACATTTCCTGTAACCTTTTTCTTCCTCACGCATATTATAATTAGAAAAGCTAACAAAGGATTCGAATGATCAACTTTCAAGATTTGTACGAAACCTATGCGTCTGAAGTCTACCGCTTTAATCTCTGGCTCGCGGGTAACATCCCAGAGGCAGAGGATATCACTTCTGAGACATTTGTACGCGCATGGATACACCATAACAAAATTCGCACAGAGACACTCAAGGCCTACCTCTTCACAATTTCAAGAAATATTTACTTGCAGCATCAGAGGAAGAAAAGGCGCCAGGTGGTCCTTAGGGATGTTCATACTGATCCTGCTCCAGGACCAGAAAAGCTGACCGAATCTCAATTCCAATTACAAAAAGTTCAAAAAATTCTTCAGACCTTACCTGAGATCGATCGTGCTGCATTTATTTTGCGCGTTCAGCATGATCTTCCCTATGATGAAATCTCACGTGTTCTGGAATTAACCATCACAGCTACAAAAGTAAAGGTTTACCGTGTTCGCAAAAAGTTGATCATTGCGTGCATAGATAAGGAGGTTTATTAGTTATGGAAATCACAAGAAACGTGATACTTGATCTGCTGCCTTTGTATTCTGCCAATGAAGTGAGCGCCGATACGCGAGCCCTCGTTGAGGAATATTTAGAAACCGATCCAGAGCTTGCTAATATAGCAAAGCAGTTAGCGACGATGGAAAAACCGAGAGATATTCCTGTGCCGCAATCACGGGATGACGCAATGAAAGCCTACAGGAAAGCCAAGCGGCGGCAAACCCTGTACGCAATTATCCTGGGGGTAGTGCTCTCCATTTTGGCGATATCTATATTCATGTTCTTCAGCCCCCCATAATGAATAAAAGCGCACACATCATGAAAGATCTTAAGTCTCTTGTATTTTTGATCGTGGCGGCAATGACTCTTCTTTGTCCTGTGGTAGCTTCTACTTTCCCTAAGGGAGAAATTGAGGGTATATGGAAAGGAACATTGAAGTTCTCCGGGATGGAACTGCAAGTTGTTTTCACGATATCCCGAAGTTCGAGCGACACACTCGCTGCAACATATGACGTCCCAGAACAGAATGTAGCAGGTGCTCCGGTCGATAAAATAGCTCTTGACAGCGGCAACTTGCGCATAGAAATAATCCCAATCGAAGGCGTTTTTGAAGGGAAACTTTCAGAGGAAGGGGATAAAATCGACGGACAGTGGATGCAGGGGGGCATGACGCTGCCTCTAGTGCTTGAACGCGTCCAAGAGAAACCCAGAATCAAACGCCCACAGGAACCAAAAGAACCCTATCCATACAAGGTTGAAGAGGTTGTTTTTCAGAGCATCGATGCCGGCATAAGACTTGCCGGGACTCTTACCTTGCCCCTTTCGGAGGGAACAACTCCAGCTGTGCTCCTCCTTTCCGGCTCCGGTGCACAGGACCGTGATGAGATGGTTTTCGGCCACCGCCCCTTTTTAGTGCTGGCAGATTACCTGACACGAAGAGGCATTGCCGTTTTACGAGTGGATGACCGTGGCGTAGGCGGTTCGACCGGGGACTTCGATAAGGCTACGGCCGAGGATTTCACAGCAGATGCCATGGTAGGTCTCGCCTATCTAAAAAGCCGTAAGGACATCGATCACGAACTAATCGGTTTAATCGGCCACAGCGAGGGGGGGATAATTGCATCGATGGCAGCCGCACGATTGCCGGATATAGCCTTCATTGTTCTTATTGCGAGTCCAGGTATGGCGATAAAAGAACTGGAGCACTTTGGGCAGGCCAGAACATTAAAAGCGAAGGGTGCTAGTGACAACCTCATTGCAAGAAGCCGAACCATGCAGGAAAGCCTCTTTAAAGTGATAGTTCAGGAAGCCGAGAGCAACATTGTAAAAGATAAATTCAATTCGATCATATCCAAATTTTTCATTGGATTAAGTGAAGAGGAAAAAAAGATATTCGAGATATCCGAAGAAAGCTTGGAAGCTTATATTCATAACCAGTTCAAGAGATTGAACTCGCCATGGTTTCGCTATTATCTCCCCTTTGACCCGGGAACAGTATTACAAAAAGTAAAGTGCCCGATACTTGCCATCAACGGAGAAAAAGATGTGCAGGTAACCTCAAAGGAAAATCTTCAGGCAATCAAATGGGCTCTGGAG
>JASFPP010000043.1:0-21686 GCA_050115915.1 Candidatus Aminicenantota bacterium | reverse complement strand
ACATCACACGTGATATCACCTATAACTTTTAATTTGGGCGAGCGTTCCCTAGACCACAGTTTTTTTAGAAAACTTTTTGTGACGAACCTGGGATATGCCTGGGTCCAGTAGATGCAATTCACGAGGATCGTCAGATCGGGTAAGTATCTCTCGAAGATCGACCGATATTTCTCTGGATGGTTGTAATAGTCCTGAAGTTCGAACGGAGAATCCGGAGAGATGGGCTCCACCATGTGTTTTTCTTTGAATACAACTTTATACAAAATGCCGGATGAATGGCTTTCCTTTTCGATGAGGGATATGATATCATCGGGCGCGATCTCTTGAAAGGGAAGAAGGTCGAATATCTCTTGTGCGCCTTGGGAGACACGTCCGTATCCCGCAAAACCACAGATAAATGGCAATCCCATTGAGCCCACTCCCTCATTTTTGATGACCCAGCCGATTCGGGAAATCTCCTCCTTTGCGGCAACCAGACTTGGATAATCGATGGCTTGTTTGATCGCAGAAAAGGGATTTTCTATACCGAGATGCTTCAGCCTTTGGCCGTAGGCCCATAGTGTATCTATCATCCCTGCTTGGCCCGCCTGCGTTCCGAAAAAAACAAGTCGCATCCCCTTCTCATCGACAATCCTTTCGTAGTCGATGAGCGTACAATCGAGATCGAGCATCTTCTGGAGCATCGGCATGTTTGCGGGTTGGCCTTTTATGGTGTGAGAGAAGAATATATAGACTCTTTCCTTTTCAAAAAAATCCAGAGGGATTTCCTTCACTGCAAATACAATGGGGCATGACTCCAGCGATTTGACGATTTGGGCCCCTTCCCGCGCATAATCGGAATCGGGAAAAATGCGGATGGGAGAGGACTGGACCCAAACCTCTATGATTTCATTGTGGATCAACTCCCTGACATGAGAAGGAATAAGGGGCGATCTTCTCTCCCAGGGGTTTTTGTCCTCTCGCCGGAGACCTATTCTTTTGGCCATGGTTCGTCCCACTTTTTAAGGTTCAGAATTATGGCACAATCTTTTTCACTGGTCAATCCTATCTTTTATGTATTCGAACATTTAATAATTGACTCTTTTAGGGAGAATTTTCATAATGTGGCTATGATACGTTTTTTTAACACTCTCAGCGGCCGTTTAGAGGTGTTCGAACCCCTAACACCTGGGGAAGTTAAGCTGTACACCTGTGGTCCTACGGTCTATGATTACCCCCATATCGGAAATTACCGCGCTTACATGTTTGAGGACCTTCTGAAGAGGTCTCTCAAATTCATGGGATTTAAGGTGATGCACGTTATGAACATCACCGATGTGGACGACAAAACCATAAAAGGCGCCGAAGAAAAGGGGCTCTCGCTCCAAGAATACACCAAAGACTTTACGGATGCTTTTTTTGACGATATCGAAACTCTTAACATCGACAAAGCGGATATTTATCCGCGCGCAACAGAACATATCCGAGAAATGGCTCATATGGTGAAGGGTCTGGTCGACAAGGGATATGCCTATGAAAAGGACGGCAGCTATTATTTCAGCATCGCCAAATTTAAAAAATACGGCCAACTATCGAAGATCGATCTCAGCAGCCGGAAGGTGGGAGTGCGTGTTGATTCGGATGAATACGAAAAAGAGAGTGTTCATGATTTCGCGCTCTGGAAGGCCAAAAAAGAGGGAGAACCTGCTTGGGAAACAGAGCTGGGTCCGGGACGGCCGGGATGGCATATCGAATGTTCGGCCATGAGCAGGAAGTACTTAGGGGATTCGTTCGATATCCACTGTGGAGGAGTGGATAACATCTTCCCTCATCATGAGAATGAAATCGCCCAATCCGAAGCGTACACGGGGAAAACTTTTGTCAAGACATGGTTGCACTGCCAGCATCTGATAAGGGACGGGGAAAAAATGTCGAAATCCTTGGGGAATACGATCTCTCTCCGGGAACTCGTCGAAGGACAAGAGGCTGATCCTATGGCTATTCGTTTGCTACTTCTCTCGACCCACTACAGGAAAATACTCAACTTTACCTATGACGCACTCGATCAAGCGCATGCATCCCTGCGCAGGATCAAGGATTTTATCTACGAGCTGGAGAACACATCGTTTCCCGAAGGTGAAAAACGGAGTATCAATCCAGTTATCGACGATATGAAAAAGGGCTTTACCGAAGGGCTGAGCGATGATTTGAACATTTCCGTTTCGCTAACTTCTGTTTTCGAAGCCATCAAGAAGGGGCATGTCCTTCTATCCCAGGGGAACGTCCATAGGGGGGATGCCAAAAATATGTTATCGGCTCTCCGTTTAGTGGATCAGGTCTTAGGAATCCTTCCACATAAACAGGAAGAAGACCTCCCGCTCGGGGTAATGCAGAAGATCGAAGACAGAGAAAGAGCCCGCAAAGAAAAGAACTTTGCGAAGGCCGATGAAATCCGCCAGGAACTTATAGAGGAAGGGATACTGCTCGAGGACACCAAAGACGGCACACGCTGGAAGCGTATCCGGAGAAAATGAGAGGTCCGGGAAAAGCGAAAAAAGTACTCGCCTACGAACTGGGGAAATCGGGGGAAGACGTTGCCGTCGAATATCTTAAAAGAAATAAGTACAAAATCGTGAGCAAAGGATTCCGTTTTCTAAGGGGCGAGATCGATATTATTGCCTATGAAGGTGAGACTCTCGTTTTCATTGAGGTCAAGACGAGAAAAAGCACACGATTCAGTCAACCTGAAGAATCTGTTACACACGCCAAGAGGAAACAATTGAAAAGAGTTGCCGAAGGATATCTTTTGCGTGAGCATATCCAGGATGTGGAATGCCGATTCGATGTGTTATCGCTGAGCTATGACGAGTTCGAAGGATATACTGTCAAACACATCAAAGATGCGTTTTGAATCAGCCGAATATTTGAAAGTTGAAGAGTGATTCGAGGATCCAGTTGACCCCCACAAAGAGTATCGCGATGGGAACAGCGATCCGCATCCACCAGTAGAGGAATACGGGGAAGGGCTTTGTCCTTCCTTGAGATAACTCCTTCAAAGCACTCGATCTCCGGATAAACCAAACGGCAGTGATAACAGCAAACAATGCGCCCAAAGCCTGCATTCCTGATCCAAAAGCCAAATCCCAAGGAATAAAGATCTTGAAGTTGATCATGGGCGGGATGGCCAGTATGAAGACAACGCCACAGACACGCCAAACGGCCTTTCTCCTCTCCGTTTGCGTGTTATCCGTGATCCCTCCAACAAGCACTTCAAATGCGGCCACATCCGAGAGAAAAGCCGCACCGAACAGCCCCATAAAAAAGAGAGAACCGAATAATCCCCCTGCAGGCATCATGGAAAAAGTCTGAGGGAGAGTGGAAAATATGAGATCAGGACCGGAACTGGGTTCCAGTCCAAAGGCAAAAACCGCAGGGAATATCGCAAATCCTGCCAAAATTCCGGCGAGCGAGGCTCCCAAACCGGTGAGAAGTGCATTTTTGGGAATGTTCGCCCGATTGTGAAGATAGGATCCGTAGATGACCATAAAAGTGCCTCCCAGGGACATGGAAAAGAAGGCCATGCCCAGGGCGGCGGCCATAACCGAGGGCGTCAATTCACTCGCTGCAAACCTCCCTATGAACCAATCGATCCCCTGACCTGCTCCTTCGAGGGTGATCGACCGAAAGATCAGGGTGATCAAAATCGTAAAGAGAAGAGGGACGATCCATTTGCTGATCTTTTCGATGCCCCGGCGCAATCCTTTGATCAAAACATAGCCGCATGCAAAAATGACAGAAAATGTCATGGTGAGCTGGAGAAGAAAAGAAGTCAGGTTGAATCCTTCCTGTGGAGGCAGGATTGAAGCAGCTCTAAGCGGTATTCCCACAGTTTTGAGAAGCTCGGAAAGAGCGAAAAATCCGACCCATCCCAACGCATTGGAATAGTAGCCGGTCGCGAAAAACACGATGCCGAATAAAAAAATCCCGACTATCCTACCACCAGGCAATCCCCCTCTTTCGAAGGCACCCAGAGTTCCTCTTTGTGTGTGCCGTCCCAATGTCCATTCGCACATAAGAGCCGGGATTCCTATAAAAAGAACGATGAACATGTAGAACAGCACAAAGGCCGAGCCTCCGAATCGCCCAACCATATAGGGAAAGCGCCAGACAGCTCCCAAGCCCACGGCCACGCCTATCATGGTCATGAGCTGACCGAAAAACGATGTGAATGTTTCTCTTTGTCTCTCCTCTAAGCCTCTCGATGGGTTCATTTTGTCAATTATTATTCCTCTTTATGCAAAAATTGTCCACATTTGCTGTATTGGTTATAATAATCCCTAATCCCATCGGCAAATTTTATGAATAATCCAGGAGAGAGGGATTATTCACGGATCAAGGTCGCAGTAACGTCAAGGAAGCGGTCCCTGAAGATGTAGTGGACTACCTCGAAGGGGCTGCAACGAAGTCGATGCTGTGAGATTGGTTCGCCCGGAGGGAAAAAGATGCCGATAATAGAAAGAATGAAAGGCTTTATGTAATATATGTATCGGCAAATTTTATGAATAATCCAGGAATGAAGTTTGTGAAGGTGTCAGCAACGGGCAATGACTTCATCCTTATCGATAACAGAGATGGCCGATTTTCCGGTGATGAAAAAAGCTTTTTCCGTAAGCTCTGCAGGCGCAGAATGGGTGTGGGCGCTGATGGTGTAATCCTTCTTGAAGAGAGTGAGAGAGCCGATCTCGGTTATCGCCATATAAACGCAGATGGGAGTCCTGCTGAGATGTGCGGTAATGGGGCACGTTCGCTCTGTTATTATGCGTTTTCCAAGAAAATGGCCCCTTCTCACCTGACTTTCGAGATCGGAGGGGAGGTCCATCAGGCATGGATCACAAAAAAGAAGGTCAAATTGAGGATCCCTCCGCCCAGCAAGATCCAAGACAATATGGGAGTACTCGAAGATAAGGATTTTGAGGAGGGGGGTTTTATCGTCCTGGGTGTTCCCCACCTCATCCTTTTTACCGAATCGCTCGATTCCGTCAATGTTGACTCAATAGGGAGAGAGTTATCCTCTCATCCAGAGTTCGAAAACAGGACGAACGTAAACTTCGTCCAACATATCGGCGCACAGACCATACGGGTAAGGACATACGAAAGAGGGGTCGAGAGCGAAACCCTCTCGTGCGGGACGGGATCAACTGCATCTGCGATTATCGCTCATATAAAAAAGAAGATCCCGTCACCCGTTGTCGTTCACAATTCAGGCGGAAAGCTAAGGATTGAGTGGGAGAACTATCACGAGTCTGTTTTTCTCACAGGGCCCGCGTCTATTGTTTATGAAGCCGAACTCAAAGACCTCCCCGAATTTTAGACTTTAATTTTTGCCGGAACGAAGATGACGGTCGAAAAAAACGGTCGCAGTCTTGTAGGTTTTTATCCAATTTTTATGCCTCAGGAATCCATGGACTTCATCAGGGAAGATAAGCAATTCGATCTTGGCCTTTTTTAGCTTTCGCAGACGAAGGACAAGATCCGTTGTCTGGATAAAATCCACGTTCCTGTCATCATCGCCATGGATAAAAAGAACCGGAGATGTCCAGAAATCGACATCCGCAACCGGAGAGGATTGGTAAGCTATACTCATGAGATCTTCACCCTGAATGCCCCATCCCCCCCCACTGCGCCGGCGACCGCGCATGGACCAGTCGTGCACCCCATGCAGATCAACCCCGGCTGCGAATAATTCTGAATTGCGCGCCAGTCCCATCGCCGTGAGTAAGCCTCCATACGATCCTCCCCATAGGCCGACTCTATTGGGATCGATATCAGGACGGTTTTGGAGATACCGGCCGGCGGCAACGATATCCTGATATTCGGAAGCTCCACGGGGACCTTGGTTTGGAGCGGTTCGGAAGGCATACCCATATCCTATGCCTGCCCTGTAATTCACAGAGAGCACTACATACCCTTTGTTGGCAAGGAATTGATTCATAGCATAGGCATTGTGGTAGTAACCGCGCATATGCCATCCGAGCATCATCTGACGGATCGGACCGCCGTGCATAAAGATAACGGCAGGGCGCTTATCCCCGTTTTTCGCGCCTTTGGGAAGAAACAATTGACAATGGACTGTGAGTCCATCCGGAGCTTTGATCACAACCTGTTCGGGTTCCACAAGGTCTTTTAACGGAAAGTTTTCGGAGAGAAGGCCTGGGGCTATAAGACCTTTTGTGTTGTCGTTCTTTTTAATTATTCCGGGTGCAGCGGGTTGAACTGCGGTGGAGCACAAAAAAACAAGATCATTGCTTTCAGAGGTCAAGCAGGGAGACCATTCGAGTCCAGTCCCCGATGTCAACGGTTTGGCTTCCCCTCCATCGACAGGAACTGCCCACAGATGTCTCCGGTCGATGTCACCCGAATTCGAGTTGAAAATAACCGTTTTTCCATCCTTGGAGAGAAAGCTGTTTTCGACTTCGTACTCGCCAGGAGTCAAACAGAGGATTCTCTTATCTTTGAGCATCAGGGAGTAAAGGTGCATCCACTGTTCATGTTCCGAATAAAAAACAAGGTGCCCATCCGCAGCCCATCTCAGAGTCTCAGCGGGGTAGTATTGGGAAAAGCCTCCGGTGTTATTGGGACACTGCCAGACTTGAACGGCTGTTCCTTTGGCGATATCTGCGACCCATAAGGAGAAAGGCCTGCCCCCTCTCCCGAAGGAAAGTCCGGCTCTACCGGGAAACCGGATGAATGCGATAAATTTCCCGCAGGGGGACCAGGCCGGATATCCATCCATATCCACGGACGGAGAGATCCAGCTGATAGCGTGATCGGAGAAGTCATAGACCCCGATGAAACTGTGATCTTCCCTGGAGCTTGTAAACGCAAGCTTGGAGCCGTCAGGGGAAAAAACGGGGGAGCCATTCCTTCCTCTGGCCAGAAAGAGCATTTGGGCCTTGGGCTGTTTGGCGATCGCCGCCAAACGGACACCGCTTCTTGTAAGGAACACGACTTTATTTTCTACCGGAGAGGTCACAGGATTACGTCCCGAACCCAGCAGCCATGGGTTGCTTCCCTCAAAGGAGATAGCCCAGACTTGTTGTTTAACGCCATCCGGATTGGATGTCGGATTCGGGTGTTCGCCAGCACGATTTGTATCTCCTCCTTTGACATAGACGATAACTGTGCCGTCATAATTAAAGGTGAGACCGCCGAGCTCTTGTCCATCATCCTGATTATACTGAGTCAGCATGCGCGCTCTATAATCTGGCCCCTCTGCCACCCAGATGTTTCTCCGGCCTTCCTGGTTAAAAACCCAAGCGATCCGGTCGCCTTCGGGGGCAATTATTAGATGGGAAGGAAATGCGAAACTCATGATGTCTTCGAGCGTGAATGTATCTGCCCCGAGCGGTAGAGATAAAACCGATATCCCGAAAAGTAAAACCGCACAAACACATCTGCATACTGAATACCGTTGCTTTTTCACTCTTACCTCCTGTATTGAGCTTTTTTATAAATAATTCAAGTTGGTTTCTCCATGTTAAGGTTAGATTCCTTATTTTCATGATGGCAAGAACGCTTAAAACGTTATAGAGCTCTATAATTTTTTCACTCTGGATCGATCTTTAGATTTCTCAAGTAAGTCCTTTATTTTTTTCTTGAGTACAGGATGTTGGGCATCCGGTGCGATTTCAGCAAGCGGGATGAGCACAAAATTTCTCTCGGTCATTCGCGAATGAGGGATCTTGAGATCCCTGGAATTCACTGTTTTTTCCCCGGCCAGCAAAATGTCAATATCAATCGGACGAGATTTCGGGCACTCTGTGTGAACGCGTCCCAATTGTTCCTCGATTCGTTTTAAGAGGTGGAGAAGAGCTTCGGGATTAAGCCGAGTTTCGACTTCTAAGACTTGGTTAAAGAACCATGCCTCAGTGGTAATCCCGACAGGCTCTGTTTCGTACAGAGATGATGCGGATACGATTCGGATTCCTTCTGCACTCAAGAACTCAACCGCCATCTTCAGGTTATTTTCTCTATCTCCCAAATTGCTTCCCAGGCTTAAAAAGTATCTTGATGTCCCCATTTTAACTCACAATGATACATCCACGAAGGCTCTCAGACAAGGAGATACAACAGCACGATCCGTTTTTTTTAATTTTAGCTCGATTTTTCCGGACTTTTCTGGCATCATAGATAAACGATGCAACGAGTCGAAAAATGGCGTGTCCAGGAACTTGCCCTGCTGCTCCAACAGCTGTATAAGCTGTTGATGAAAGGAAACAACAGCGAATGGGCCAACGTTTTTTTGCATTTCCATCAGGAAACCATCGCAATTCTATCCAGGGATGAGCTTAATGTCGAAGCACTCAGAAGGCTCATTCATAATATCGTCAACTGTTTCGATGGCTATCATTCCTTCACAAATCTGTCTTTGGGGAGCGAGGACTCCGATTCAGGATCCGAGTTGAACCATGATTTCAACCAGACGAAGATACGCCTCCTCGCCGTCCTTTCTGAGATCGATAACCGCACAACAGTCTACACTCATTGATTC
The DNA here is from genome assembly GCA_050115915.1 of Candidatus Aminicenantota bacterium. Taxonomy (GTDB): domain Bacteria; phylum Acidobacteriota; class Aminicenantia; order Aminicenantales; family Aminicenantaceae; genus WTAW01. The sequence continues at coordinate 13,156 of JASFPP010000043.1, read as the reverse complement.
ATGCTTTGATCATACTCATTCCTGTTTTGAAAATATCTTTCAGGGACAAATACAAAGAGAATACGTTTTAGAGTTCCAGGAGTCCAAAACGCTTTAGAACTCGTAACACAACCAAAGTAATCCAGAGGTGGTTTTCAAGACTCGATTTTTTGGATGCCGCTTCCCAGTAGCCCTGGGAATTCTGTTTCCTCAAAAGCCATTCTATGGCTTTTCGTATGCCGGGATCCTCTAGAGTAAATCCAATCTGTGACAGAGCATCCAGGCTGCTCAGAATGTCTGTCGCCCAGAAGGGATATGTGATCTCCTTCCAATAGGAGGCATGTCGTCTATCCTCATACTTATCGGGTTTGAAGAATCGGCTCGTTAAAAATTCTCCCGCTCTTCTCACTTCTTTCTTTTTCCGCCATATGGGAGACGCTGCCAGAGCACGAAGAGCCATTCCGGTTACTAGATGTGAAGAGGGCTGTGCATGATCAGGCTTCACGGGAGCCAGCTTCGTCTGCGCTTCAAAGTTGTAGCGGTTTTTAAGTTCCTTTTTGTCAATCGTTCTGTAAGGGATGACCCAACCCCCATCATCCTGTCTATACCTCATGATCCAGCGAAAGCCCTTCTGTGTGCGATGGTCGTTATCCAGACCGAAAAGGCACAGGACATGGAGGGTGAGGGCATGGTAGGTAGGAGCATATTCGTTGAGATAGGCTCCGCGAAAATCGCCCTCCTTGGTTTGAGTCGAGAACAAAAACTGCACCAATCGTTGCACACCCTTCTCTTCATAGCCACATCCATAGTCATAAAGCCGGAAGGCGTTCTTCAGCGTATCCACGATATAATACGTTTTTTCCCATCGGGGAGGACCTTCATACCTCCGTTTTCCCCAGCCTCCGTTCGGTCGTTGGCTGTTCAAGATGCGGATGCGCTCGGCAAATTTTTTAAGATTTTTCTGTTCGCGGTCGATGGGAACTTCAAGGATGTCCCTTTTCATCCAGTAGAGGATCGGTAGATTCCCCCTTGCAAGCAGGAATTCGATCGCTTTGTTTGTTTCTGCCTTCATAGAGCTTAGACAGGTATTAACTCAATTTTTCGGGATTTCGAATAACACACAGGAACTCAAAGGGCTCATCGAAAGGATTTTTGAATTGGTGTTTTTCTCCTCCCTTGATCAGAAGACTCTGGCCGACACTCACCAAATTCTCCCGGCCATCCTCGTCTAGAACAATCCCTCGTCCTTTTTCGATCTTGACGACATGCTCATGCGCATGGACATGGTAGGGCGTGTGGCCTTGGGGAAGAACGCAGAATCTCCGCAGAATGATATTTGGAGATCCATCTTCTGGGCCGATGAGAATCTGTTGTGTAACATGTGTCACACCATTCTCCTGAACATCAATCACAGGAACATCTGCATTGTTTTTTATAATCACTTTATTCTCCTACTGCCTTTCCCTCGCCATAGAGGATTTTTCCACTATACACATACGTGTGTGCGTAGTCTTTGACTGCAATTTTTCCGTTAACGATCACATAGGAGAGACCCTGGCTGTGCTGGTGAGGTTCTGCAAATGTCGCCATGTCCTTGAACTCTTCCAGATTAAAAATGCAAATATCTGCATACATTCCTTCTTGGAGCAATCCTCTGTTTTTGAGGTTGAACACCTGTGCAGGCAAAGAAGTCATTTTCCGGACTGCCTCCTCGAGAGAAAGCACCCCTCTCTCTCGTGCATAATGAGATATCACCCTCGGAAACGTCCCATAGTTTCTTGGGTGAGGCACGCCCTTTCCGACTTCCTGAACAGCTCCATCCGAAGCATGCATGTTGTATGGCAGTTTCATCAGCTCTTCAACATCGTTCTCGTCCATTTGGAAAAATACGCAACTGGCCCCGCTGTTTTTTTCAATGGCAATGATCAGGTCTGCGCCATTGCCTATCGTTGGCTCTCTTCCTTGGGCTAAAAGTATCTGTTGGAGGTTTTTTCCTTCATAATCCCGATAGTTCCTGGAATTCGCGATATAGATTGTCTCGAGTTTATTGATGCCTTTCGTTGATGTGAGTCGTCTCTCAATGATGAAGGCTTTGACCTTTGCGTACACTTGTGGATCTTCCACCCTTTCCAGAAATCGGTCTCTCCCCCCCTCGAACACCCAGGAAGGAAAACTGCTCGTAAAGCCTGAACTCGTCGCTGTGTATGGGTACTGGTCAAGAAAAACCTTCACTCCGCGAGCATGTGCATCTTCAACGGGCTTTGTGATCCGTTCTGTCTCCCCCCATACTTCATCATCGGCGAGTTTGATGTGTGAGATCTGTACTGTCAGGTTGTTTTTTTCACCGATCGCAATCGCCTCTTCAATGGCTTCGGTGATGTGCTGAGCTTGGTCTCGGATGTGACTGGCATAGATGCCGTTGTAGGGTGAGACTGCTGAGACCAGATCTGCGATTTCCTCGGTTTTGGAATAGATACCTGGAAGATAACTCAATCCCGTTGAAAAACCCAGGCCTCCCGATCTCATCTCCTGGTCGATAAGAGCCTTCATCTGTGTCATCTCGCCATCACTGGGCTCTTCCATCTTGTATTCCATAACTTCCCGGCGAATCGTATTGTGGCCGACAAGGCTTCCAAAATTGATGGAAATCCCGCTTTCCTCGAGGTCCTGGAAGAGTTTCGCCAGCGGAAAACGGTGTCCCCCGCAGTTTCCTCCTATTACTGTTGTCACACCTTGAAATATATAATTGTCCACAGTCGACACTCTCTTGATTCCCCGGTCGCAGTGCGTGTGCACATCGATAAATCCAGGAGACACGATCAAACCGGATGCATCGATTGTATCGATGGCTCTCTTTTTTTTGAGAGAGCCGATTTTTACAATCCGACTTCCTCTGATAGCGATATCGGCTGAATAAGCCTCCGCGCCCGTTCCATCAACAAGCGTTCCGTTCGTAATGACAAGGTCATAGGATTGTTCCCCACAGGAAAACAAAAAAATTATAAGGGGCAAACCCAAGAGTAAGAGTCTCAAGCTCAATTGTATATGTCTCATACAATACTCCTTCAGAATCATCAATTTTAGTCCATATGGGGAAGTTCTGTCAATTTATTGTAAAAAATGTTTGCTTTCCTAAGGAGGTTTAGTATACAGTTTACCTCCGATTGACACCCGGTTTTGAATGCTTAAAATGTGGATATAAAGCGGAGGATTCGATGAGCGAGTTGATCTATTTGGACAATGGGGCCACCTCCTTTCCTAAACCAGAAGAGGTCTATGAATTTATGGACAAATTCTATCGCCAATTTGGCGTTAATCCTGGCCGTTCGGGTTATGATCTCTGCATGGAGGTGGGCGAAATCGTCGAAGAAACACGCCAAATGCTGACCGATTTTTTTAACGGCAAAGACCCCAACCGTCTCTGCTTTTCCTATAATTCCACAGATGCCCTCAACCTTATTATTTATGGAATGCTCCAAAAAGGGGATCATGCGATATCCACGACCATCGAACACAATTCTGTGTTGAGGCCTCTTTATCACTTAAGTCAGAACGGTGTTGAAGTGGACCATGTTCCTTTTGATGACAGTGGATTTGTTCATCCCGATGATTTTAGATCCAAATTCAAAGAGAACACGAAACTGGTGATCGTGAATCATGCATCGAATGTCATCGGCACGATCCAGCCCATAAAAGAGATCGGCGAACTGTGCCGTAAGCATGGTGTTCCCTTTGCGGTCGATGCGTCCCAATCAGCGGGAAAGATACCTGTCGACATCGAAGAGCTCAATATCGATATTGTAGCGTTCACAGGGCATAAATCTCTTCTTGGCCCCACTGGCATCGGGGGGCTCTATGTCAGAGAAGGAATCACAATCAGGCACACTCGCGCAGGAGGCACAGGTGTCAGATCAGCTGTGCGGACACATCTCGATGAGTATCCCTACAGGTTGGAGTATGGGACGCACAACACGGTCGGGATCGCAGGACTGCATGCTGGAGTCAAGTGGATTCTCAATAAAGGCATGGATAAGCTCCATGCGCATGAAATGAAGCTCACAAGAGAAATCAGGGATGGTCTAAAAGATGTTGAAGGCGTAACCCTCTACTGTCAGGATGATCTGAAGGACCACATCAGTGTTCTCTTGTTCAACGTTGACGGCTTCGAAGCCTTGAACACAGGGACCATTCTCGATGTGGATTATAACATTGCCTGCAGGACAGGCCTTCACTGTGCGCCCCTTGTTCATGAACAACTGGGACTGATCGATATACACGGGGGTGTTCGCTTCGGTATCGGCCCCTTCAACACAGAAGAGGACATTCAGACAGCTATAAAAGCCGTGGCGGATATAGCAGAGATGCAAAGGTCTTAAGCCGTAAAGACTTATCTGTTCGGCAAAACAAGTGCATTGGCGACAAGTTCGATGATTTGGACTACCCTCATATCCAGCTCATAATGTTTGATCACATCTGTCAGTCCATCGACACAGTTATGACAGATCGTACACACAAGTTTTGCTCCTGTATCTTTGAGCTGTTTAGCCTTGATTGCGGCCACTTCCATGCGTAGAGGTTTGTACTCTGCCATTGAAAGCAGACCGCTTCCTCCTGTGCAGCAAAAATTTTCAGTCCGATTGGGAGTCATCTCCCTAAAATCCGAACAGACTCGCTCGAGTATCCAGCGAGGCTCATCCACTAGATCTCCGGAACGTGCAACGTTGCAGGAATCGTGAAAGGTCACCGGTTCCCGGTTTATCGATGGATTCACTTTAATTCGGCTCTCCTTAATGTATCGCATCAGCGTTAGGATGATCGATTCATTCGGAATATTCTGATTGTAGACTGCCCAGTTGTAGCCTTCCCATCGTGTTGAGCGGTATCCATGTCCGCATTCGGAGATGACAATCCGTTTTGCTCTTAGCTTCACGGCTGACTCGTATAGGTTTTTGGCCACAAACGCCCCCATTTTGTCGTCTCCGGAATACAATCCGAAGTTCGTCTGGTCCCATCCCCAGCTGGGCATTGTCCATGTCTCTCCCCCAAAATGGAAGATCTTTGCGGCATCCGAGATAGACCTGGGATCGAACTTGATTTCCCTAGGATTGATGGTATACATAAAGTCACAATCTGTTTTGTCAACAGGGATATCGATCTCAGGGATCCCTAACTCCTCCTGCAACTCCTCTTTCATCCAATCCAAAGTGTCCAAATAGTCTTCATCGGAAACACCCATTTGGTTCCCGGTTTCCCAAGTGTCGCGGCTCACATTAAAAACACCTTCAGGAACGATGCCGAGCTCTGTAAGGATACCCCTGGCAAGCCTGATCAAAAGCGCTGTATCCACGCCCATAGGACAGTTCATGGTGCAGCGGCGGCATGCACTACAGGTGCCAAAAACAATATTTTTTAGACGGTTCAAATCCTCATCATTCCTGGGTGAATCCGCCTGTACCCACCAGGGAAAAATCCGGCCTGTCCAATCCATATGTCTCTTGAAAATTCGCCGGATCTGGTCCGCTTTGTATACTGGAGTCATGGTGGGATCATCGGGTCTTGTCAGAACATAGTGGCAGGATTCAGCGCACATCCCGCAGTGAACGCAACCCACCATAGAGGAAGCAAGGTGCCGGCTGATCCTTTCGCCGAGGAGTTTGAGGAATCTCTCGACATTATGCGCATTCGGGTCATAGACTTTGAGATTCCCTTCAGTGACCGAAGAAAGTTTCTTATCTTTGGCTTCTTCCTGAGAATTAGTTTCCAGAGGAAGGCTGAGAACATCTTCAATATCGATCTTTTCTTTTTTAGGTTGTTTGCTCAGCGCCCCTCTCCTCCGGTATCTCTAATTTTTTTTTGATCGACTCCCCTATGCCCCATGGCCCTGCCGATAAAAAATCGTGTAAAAGGATAGTAGAGATAATGCCCGATCTTGGAAAAAGGGACATAGATGAGAAAAAAGGCCGTTAAAGCAAAGAAGAGGATCAATGGCCACTCGCTCTTATCGTAGGTATTCGGCATTGCCCAAACAGCTACTGCAAAATAAATGGTCATCAAAATGATGGAAAAATAATCGTCTGCCGTACTGATAAGACGGAGGGCAGGATTTGTGAGACGTCTGTACAGCCTCAGGATTCCGACCAGAAAAGCCGCACCCACGATGGCTTGAAAAAGGATGATTATGATCTTTGATTTAAAAAGCTGCGGCCAATACGGAATGATGAATGTGGCCGAAATAGCTGCGACAACCCCGAGATGGAAGATCAAGAATTGGGCATAGAACCCAGGTTTTTTCCGGATGGATTCCATCGCCCAGGGCATGGCAACATTCATCATGGAACGTATGATCCCCACGCGTTTACTTCCCGCTGGATAAGTCCTTTCCCCTTGAGATCTGAAGCGGAAAAGCCAAATCACTCGGATGACATACACGATCCCAAGGAAGGATAGAGCGACAATTTGCACCTCGTTCTCGAGAATATAAAGAAAGTCGCTCATGAGCTCTACCTTATGAGGGCTTAATCACAAACATGTTAGACTAAACACACCCATCTGGCTTGGGCAGACCGGCAAGCTTGCAGGCTCCCTTCGCAGGCCCAGATGGGAAAAGCTCAAAGATGTACTTGAGCGAGAATCCCGAATTCTTACAGACTTTCCGGACCATGGGTGCCAAATTTTTCTCGAGATAATAATCCCTGATATAGTGGATGACTTTCCAGTGCTCCTCAGTTAAGCCATCCAAGCCTTCCTCAGCCTTAGCAAGAGCCAAAGCGACCGTTTCGTTCCATTCGTCCGGCTTCAGCAAGAATCCATCTTCATTCAGTTCATATGTCCTTCCATTCACAACGATTTCTGGCATCGATCGCTCCTTCAGTCAGTTTTAACGCGAGATTATAGCATACAACTCTTTTAGGGTAAAACCTAGAATCGAAAAAAGATGGAGCTCATTGACGGAAAGGGAGAAAGGTTTCATTCTCATTTTAGTTGTGCGTCGTTATCTGAATATCATAAAATAGAAAAAACAGAATATATTTTGGAGGTGAATCAGAAATGCGTCTCTTATTAGCCCTAACGCTCATACTTTTTATTGGGGGGATAGCCTTTGCCTTCCTCTCTTCAGATTATGAAGAGGATATCATACCCACATCCGAAGGCGATCTAAAGATCACCTGTATCGGACACGGAACCCTGATGTTCACTTTCGATGCAAAAATCATCCATATCGACCCAGTTTTCAGGTATGCGGATTACACAAAAATGCCCAAGGCCGACCTCATTCTTGTGACCCATGAACACGGAGATCACCTGGACGATGTGGCCATTCAGGACTTGATAAAGGAAGGAACGGTAATCATTTGCACGAGTAAATGTCTCGATCGAATCAACATCAAGGGGAGTACAGTCATGAAGAATGGGGATAAAAAAATCCTTCAGGGCATCGCGATCGAAGCAATCCCTGCTTACAACATCAAGCACATGCGGAGCGAAAACAATCCTTTTCATCCCAAGGGAGAGGGCAACGGCTACATCCTGACTTTCGGAGACAAGCGAGTCTATGTAGCAGGTGACACAGAAAACACACCCGAGATGAAAGCGCTCACAAATATCGATGTGGCATTCTTACCGATGAATCTTCCTTACACTATGACACCGGAAATGGTGGCCGATGCCGCGAAGGCATTTAAACCAAAGATCCTTTACCCCTATCATTTCGGGAACACGGACACATCCCAGCTTGTCGAGCTTCTCAAAGATACTCCGGAGATCGAGGTCCGCATCCGTAAATTGCAATAAGTTCGGCAGCAGATGTTTTAAATTATCCGCTAGCCTGGATTATTCACGGATCGATATCGCTGCAAAGGCGAGGTAGTGGCCCATGAATCGGCAGCCGAATTTATGAATAATCCAGATTAGTTTTTTGTGGCGAGTTTCTCCTTTAGCCCTTTCAGAAGCCCAATCACTTCGTCCATTGTGTCTTTACTTACGGAGTGGCCTTTGACCTTGATCGTGGCCATTCCCGAATCTTCATCGAATTTGGACTTCACTTCGTAGCCTTCGGGGAGGTTCTTTTTGATATCGTTAACCGCATCATCAAAGGCTTGTTTTTGCGATTTTTCGAGTTCTATATGCGAAAGAAATGTGATATCCCCTGCATCATCAACAAAGCTTAAGACCAAATCTTTGTCTTTGGTGATGTTAATAACATGCTCTTCCGTTTCATCTTTGTCTGCTTCGTGCTTAACGAATACTGCATGACCATCTTTTAGGCGTATGTGATGTGGTTCTTCGTGAATGCTCAGAGTGATGTCTTTCAACTTGTTTTCCAAAGCGTCAAGCTTTTTCTCCATTTTTTTGAGCGTTTCTTCCATCTCTTTGAGCGCCTGCTCTTCCTCTTCGGTTTTGGATTCCATTTCTTTTGACAACCGCGAGTGGATCTTTCGGAGTTTATCATGAATTTTTTTAAGCTCTGTTTTCTTAATCTGAAGATGGATATCCGGGTGGACTTCGACATGAGCTTTAGGAGCAACGACCACCGTCTTCTTCCTTCCTTCCTCTTCGCTGACTTTAAGGGTTATATGTTTGGTGGAATCGTCGATTTTTTTGAGGACGACAGCCGGTGCTTCAATTTCGATAGTCTTTTGACCATCTTTTGTCGTGGTTTTTAGTGTAACGACGGAACCTTCACCCAGATCGATCGCCTCCATTTTTTTATGAAGAGTGAGTGCGTCTCCTTTGACCACCCAAGCCCCCTCTTTCCCTTTTTTTATATCAACGGCTTTCCCTTTAGATGTAATGGCAATTTCTCTTCCAGATTTATCCTTTTTAATGATGATGATCGGTTCTTTCAGAGTGAAACTTTTAACTTTGCCTTTATCGGTGATGATGACCTCCACATTACCCTCTTCTCCCTCGTCCATATGCCAGACAAACACATCTTTCTTTTTATTCTTATCTTCCTTTTTATCCGTTTTTTTCTGATCTTTTTTCTCTTTTTGTTCCTCTTGGACCTCAACACCAACATTGAAATTTGCAGAAAGACACACATCTCCGTTATCGGATACTCGAAGATCTTTACTTGAATTTGCAGGCCTTGCCATGCCTAAAAAAGTTATTGTCAAAATGACGAGCACAGAAAAAAATATCTTGGTCTTCATTTTAACCTCCTTGCGCGTTAATTTTTGTTTGAGGATAGCGAGCAGCCGGTCATTGAGCTGAGATCTTCCCAAGGCCCCTAAAACGGTTGCGGGCGGATTCCACGGTGATTGAATGGACCTTCGGATGGAGAGAAGGTTCGCGGCATATGTCGATGGTTTGATCCCTGTTCTCAAGACCAGCTCATCACAGGCTTTCTCCTGCTCCTTTTTTAATAAATGGAAAATAAACCAGCCAAACGGATTGAACCAGAAAAACCCCAAGCTTATCCGGGCCAGCATCAAAACAAGAAAATCTCCTCTTTTCACGTGTGAGAGCTCATGATAGAGTGCCGACTCACGTTGTTCGGGCGTCCAAACGCCAGAATAATCAGGCATGATAACGACAGGTTTGAACCACCCCCAAGTCAACGGGACTTTGACTTTGTCGTGTTTTAAAAGATCCACTTTCTTTTTGATCGTAAAAAAATCCAAAAATTGGTGGAGCAAATGATGCCAGAACGAACTCTTTATGTCTTCGGCCTCCAGGGATAGCTTATATGCCCCATACAAGCCGAATATCTGTCTCGTAAGAATAAAAATCATTCCCAATATCCAAATGATACAGAAGCTGTATTTCATCAGATTCCACAAACGGGGATTCATCATGGGGGTCCATACCGGACGTTTACTATTACTAATCTCCTCTCCTTGAGACTCTTTTGGGGCATTTGTGCTTGAAACAACTGGCTGGACTGGCTGACCGATCGAAGCGATGTCCAATTTAGAGAAATCCACGTTTCCACTTGTCCATGAAGGGATCAATCCTGTTTTCCATCCTGTACGAACGGTGGAAAGAAGTGGGAATATCAGCAATCCGATAAGCGAAACAGAAAGAATAAAATGCCTGAGGGATGCGGGTTGTTTGCGACACAGGCTGTAAAGTATGAAAGCCAATGCGAGTACAAGTGTACTTTTAACAAAGTATTCGGATAGAGTGTTGAGCCATATGAATTCTGAAAGAAATGCCATATCTATCTTCCCTCTTTCTGGGTCTCTTCTATCTTTTCAAGCAACCGTTGATAGTCCTCCTCTGACAGTTGATCTTCGGAAAGATCGATTAAAGCGGCGACAGCTTTTTCTGTAGAATTATCAAAAAATGTCTTCAGAAGGTGTTTAAGGGCGTTTTCTCTTGCCGTTTTATGGGGAACGGTGGGGCTGAATATGTAGCGAGGTCCATCCTGTCTATGGGCAAGATGTCCTTTTTCCTCAAGGATTCGCAGCAATGCCCTCACGGCAGAATAGGAGGGAGGATTGGGCAGTTTTTCGAGAACATGCGAAACGGATGCTTCACCCAGCTCATAAATAATATCCATGATCTGCCTTTCTCTTCGGCTCAGGCTCTTGTGTCCTTTCATGAATGCATTCTCCGATTTACCCTGTTAGAAGGTGCTGAATTTTTAGCATGCTAAAATTATAGCATCTGCTATTCCGCTTGTCAACACAATATGCTATATTTTTAGCAATTTTTGAAAAAAATTTTTTCTTTTTCATTGTATTTCTGGAATGCTGATTCTAACTGTTGCATTACAAACCTGTTTAATTGGATAAACTATCGATAGGTTCAGAACGTTGCGGAATTGTTTTTATCTTCAGTATAAGAGGTGGGATTTTCTCACGGCCTTGAAATCATCAAGGTCCGAAGAGGCTCTGTGAACGATCTCTGACACTGGCTGAACAGCTTTGAGTGCCTCTCTTACATTGGCATTGCCCATAATCCTGTCAAAATATTCGGGATGGAACCTGAATTTTTCCGCATGTGTTCCCATCACGGTCTGGATGATGTGCATGGATGTTTCAAAAGGTTTAAAACGAGCTCTATTCCGTACGCAGATTTTTGTTCCTTCACAAACCTGGCCCCGATATTTTGAAAATTGAGGCGTGAAACATGCTTCTCGAAAGGCAACTCCGGAGAGTTCGAGGCTGTTGAGCGCTCGAGCCAACCGAGCGCCATCAATCCATGGAGCACCGAATATCTCAAAGGGTGTTTCCGTCCCCCTTCCCTCTGAAACATTCGTTCCCTCGAGAAAAACCTGGCCGGGGTAGACAATTGCTGTATCCAAAGTAGGCATGTTCGGCGAGGGAGGAATCCATGGCAAACCCGTGTCATCGAACCACATGGACCTCTCCCATCCCTTCATGGGGATGACTGTCAGGTTTGCCTTCTGTGGCAGAAAATTTGTATTGAACAAGCGAGCCAGCTCCCCTACCGTCATCCCGTGCCGGACAGGAATCGGATAGAGCCCTACAAAAGAACTGTATGCTGGATATTCCAGGACGGGTCCTTCCATATCGATGCCGTTTATCGGATTTGGACGGTCCAGCACGATAAATTCTTTGTTATATTGTACGCAGGCCTGCATTGCATAGGCCATTGTGGCGATATACGTATAGATGCGTGTTCCCACATCCTGGATATCGAACACCAAAACCTCGATGTTTTCTATCATAGAGGACTCGATAAGTTTTCCCTCATCGACCGTGTCAAAGGAACGCATGGATTCGTCCAGATCCATGGGTTCGGCTGCCTCCAGCATTTTTGCCTGGCCATAGAGGCTGAAGACTGGAATATTCAGCTTTTTTTCTATCTCATATGCCACATACTCACCGGCCTGTGCATCTGCACGAACACCGTGTTCCGGACCGAAGAGAGCGACAAGATCAATACCAGGGGTGTTGGCAAAAAGGGATATTGTACTCATGCATTGCGAATCCACACCCGATGGATTGGTTATCAAACCCACACGTTTGGACTTGACAATGTCCAGGTGTTTTTTGAGGAATACCTCTAAACCCACCTTGATCTTTTGTGAGGATGTCATTTCAGTCGTTTAAATAACCCGACTTAAAGAAAAGTGCCTGGTTTATTCCCTGCACTTTTCTTTTATTTCTTGGTTTTTTCATACAACGATCTCATAAAAGAGACGACATCGATGGGTTCTATTGTTCGAGGATCGCGAACCGCTCTCCACGGATGTTTGGTCACCCGCAAACCTCGATCACATGTGAATGCTCCTGTGATGAAGTCCCCAGATACAGTGCCCTCGAAGAAAACAGGAAGAACCTCTCCATCCCTTTGAAGATCCAGCTCAAACTCGAGACGAGTTCCGCTCAACTTGGCCTTTTTAAGATGTTTTCTCGAGCCGTCCAAAATAACAGCGCCCACAACATACTGGTAGACCTGCTCCAAATGCATGGAGACCGGAGCCCCGTATCGGATCTCAGGGAGGAATAGCTCCCACCTGCCGATGACATTTGCGGGAACGATCCAGTAATAGACCCAGTGATGACGTTCTCCGATCACGACGACTGTTTTTTGATCGGGTAGCCATTCATTCATCCCGAAATCATGAGAAACGATACGTGTCCCTGGCCTCAGCTCTGTAAGCAGTTTCGGCCTCAATTGAAGATTAAGCATTGGTAGAAGATACAACATGACTACGGAGGCTTCGCTAAAATCAGTCTGAAAAAGATCCTGTTCCAGAAAGTGGACCAGATGCTCAACGCCAGCTTTTGTTGCGTTCCCTTGGCTTTCCTCAATCCGTTGAGGATCGATGTCTATGCCGACGCCTCGCGAACCTACTTTTTGCGCGGCTGATATCACTATGCGCCCGTCTCCGCACCCGAGATCATAAACCAGATCATCTGTCTGGATATTTGCCATACGGAGCATTTCTTCAACCACTCGGTCAGGTGTGGGAACGAAGATCACATCGGGCTTCTTGACCTGCCACCCAGGGGCATTAAAGCAACAAACAAGAGCCCAGATGACAACTCGGAATCTTAACGTCTTCATTGATTAGAGACCTAGACCCATAAAATATCCGATTCGCAGGGATTAATCAATCGAGTGGGAGATAGGAAAGGAGAATACAAGAATAAATATCTTCATTGTTTAAAGATTTCTGATCTAAATTCTTAGGATTACTTTTGGCTGGCCAGTTGAACATCCACCCAGAAATCAAACCTTTTAGGCAAGCGCCTTCCCC
>JASFPP010000042.1:0-21878 GCA_050115915.1 Candidatus Aminicenantota bacterium | reverse complement strand
CAAATCAAGGGATTCTTATCGGGGGAAGCGACCCTATCCGGAGAAATAACCGATCCCTCAAGCCAGTTTTTTTTGTCCCTCAACGACTTGGTTGTGGATAACGAAGACATCAATGCCATAAGATTAAGAGGTCAATATCAGAAGCACAAGTTGACTCTCGAGGAATTCAGTGCTACTAAGGGTGAAGCCGTTCTAGAGGGTTTTCTGGGATTGGATCTGAGGGCCCAAACTTTCGAAATCGACCTCGAAGGCCGTGAGATCGATTTTTCAACCTTTCGAATGATAAACACGGATGAAAAGAGTATCCAGGGCCTGGCACAGCTCGAGATTAAAGGCAGCGGCCTGCTTAAAAATCCGGTTTTTTCCCTTCAACTGTCCATGGAAAACATCCGTGTGCAGAATGCTTGGATAGGATCTCTGGGTTTTAGAGCCGATTCGGACGGTCGGGCGGTCAATATCCGAATGGAGACTCCGCTCGTAAATACCTCTGTAGCGGCAAAGCTTACTCTGGAGGATCCTTATCTCCTTAAAGGACAATTCAACACGGAATCCATCGACATCTGGCATACGATGCGCTCAGGGTTAGAGCCGCTGCCATCCCCAATTGCTTCCCAAATCTCAGCAACGGCAGACTTTGAAATCCCCTTACAAGATTGGATGAATGCAACAGTCTCTTTGAACCTTGAAAAAGGATCGTTCCGGTATAAAGAATTATTGTTCCAAGCCACGAAACCGATTCGTTTAAAAATTGAAAACCGCGACCTGATCATTGAAGACTTCTCTATCCAGGGGCCCCAAACAGAGTTCAACATATCGGGAAGTCTTTCCATGACAGAAAAACAGGCCAATAATATCCAAATCCACGGATCTCTCAATCTGCGTCTCTTGGAAGCTCTTTTCCTTGGAAATATTGCATCAGGCCTGCTTAAGATAGACGGAAGCTTATCCGGTTCGTTTTTAGAGCCAGATTTTAGCGCCTCGATCGAATTGGATAACGGACATTTTATCAGTCAATTCATCCCCGCTGAGTTTCACGACATTTCACTCAGATCAAAAATAGCAGAAAATGTTTTGTACCTGGATCAACTCTCGATAGGAATTGGCCGGGGAAACATTCAAGCTAAAGGACAGGTTCTTTTGGACTCTCTTGTCCCGCAGAAATCCCTGGATGAATCTTCGCCAAAAATTTCACAAAAGAACGAAATTCAAATCTCCCTGAGAGAGATAGACCTCAGCAGTTTCACCGAACTTCTTTCGGAAAAATTGCATACACAATTCGGAGGAAAGATCGATGGTTCCGTAAAGCTCTACGGCGATTTCGCCTCAATCTCTGGTCTCGAAATGGAGGGGGAGCTGACAACCGTAGAATTTTCACTGGAGGAATTCAAGATATCCAATGATGAAAAAATCCAATTCCATATGAGAGAGGGTCTATTCAACCTCAATCCATTTCGTCTATCGGGAGGACAATCCTTCCTTCAAGCTGCGTGTAAACTAAGCATTCAGCCTGAAGCACAGATAGATGCAAGCTTTTCCGCTTCCCTGGAAAGTGCGATTCTGTCTTCTCTATTAGAAGATGCCGTTTTGGGTGGAAATCTGTCCCTAGATCTCAATTTAAATGGAGCTCTAATGAATCCAGTAGTCAGCGGACTCGGGAAGATATCGGACGGATTTTTTCAGATGGAAGACCCTCCTCTTTTTGTCACAAATGTCGATGGAACGCTTGACTTTTCTGACACAGAGACAACCTTTCTTTCGCTTGAAGGAGTTGTCAACGGGGGTTCCACAAATATTCAAGGGAAAATCAATTACCGTTCCTTCGCTATCGTATCCTCCAGAATCGAGATGAAGGCCGACAGAGTCCAGGTGAACTACCCAGAAGGATTCCAAGCGCTTTCTGGGGGGACTCTCATCTTGGAAAAAGAAGAAAAAACGTGGTTTCTGCGGGGAGATATTAAAATCACCCAGTCCTACTACAATGCAGACATCTACCCTGGAGGCGAACTGATCAATACTATCCGGACAAGACACAGAGTTTTACGCAACGACATCCCGCCAATAATCCGGCCTCTGAATCTGGATATAGATTTATCCACAGTCGATGCTTTCATCATCAAAAACAATCTGGTTGATCTGGAACTGGATGGAAATATCCGAGTGAGCGGAACCGTTTTCGATCCCAGGCTATCGGGCTTTGTCCGGAATAGGCAAACCGGACAGATCGTTTTTGGAAACCACGAATATGAGGTTGAGCAGGCCAGCCTGGATTTCGAGGACGCCGACCCGCTTGAAGGACAATTGTCAATCACTGGGCACACACAGATATCCCGCATACAGTTACGTAATGCTAGCGAAGATCTGAAGGTTACTTTGACCATCACAGGCACGATCACAAACCTGACATTTTGGCTTAGCTCTTCACCATCCTACCCCGAAATCGAACTGGCTTCTCTCCTGATCACAGGATACGGCACAGAAAGCTTTCGGGACGATGCCGCAGGTGTCATCGGCGACCAGCTGATGCTGTACTTCTTGAGTCCTTTTGCTTCACCCTTCACAAACATAGTTAAGAATTTCCTCAAAGCCGAAGAGATCTCCATCGAGCCGATTAATATCGCATCAGAAGAGGATCCTGGAGCCAGGTTCACATTCCGGAAGGGATTGATCCGCGCGTTGGAACTTGTATATTCGACAGATATCAGCAACACACAGAATCAGACGTGGGTCCTGGACTACAACTTCAGTAAAAACTTCGCCCTTCAATCTTTTGCAAAGGACGACGGAAGCTACGGTGGGAGCTTTAGCCATCGTTTCTTCTTGGGAAGTCCGGGTGGCGGGAAAAAAACACTTGTTCCCTTAAGATACAAACAGTTCCAAATAAAAGACATACACTTGGAAGGAGATCTCATTTTCCCAAAAAGTGATCTGAGCCGCTTGTCCCGGTCGCTCAAAAAAGGATCTGTATTCAGCTATAAAGATCTGCGAAAGACGATCGACACTCTGGAAGCTTTTTACAAGGCCAATGATTATCTCAACGTAGTCATCAAATCCCTGCTCCAACAGGATAACAGCAACTCCATCACTATTATTTTAAATATCACCCCTCTTAGCCCTGTAGCCATTGCTTTTGAGGGAGATCCCCTCAGCAAAAAGCTCAAAAGAGAAGTGATCGCGAAATGGAATGGAAGGTTACCGGAAGAAATGTCTGTCTCCCAAGTAAAAAAACAGATCCTCCGTGATTTGAGTGGCAAAGGTCACCTCTATGCCAGTGTGTCATATACAAAAAATAATGCCAACGGAAAATCGATTTATGCTTTTTCCGTGAGCTTGGGACCGAAATACCGGACAAGAAACTTTACCATTGATGGGCAGAGCTCTATCTCCCCAAAAGCGATCAAAACGGCCGTATCAGGAATTCCTAAGGCTAAAGGCAAAGGATTATGGGTGTTGTTTTCTGATTTCAAACGCGCTAAATTACGTATTGAAACCCTTTTTTCAGAATACGGTTATCAGAATCCCGTTATCAGCCGCCCTCAAGTTCACTTTGATCATGACAAAAAAGCCATTGATATCAGTCTTCCCATCGATCAGGGAATTCAAAGCCGCATCTCTTCCATTCAAATCACCGGCAATTCTGTTTTCACAGACTTCGATCTCACCAAGGCCATGAGTTTGAAAGAGGGAACCATCTTCTCTCCCACTTATCTCGCCACAGACACCAACAGGCTCTACAGTTTTTACAGGTCACAGGGCTTCCACGATGTCAAGATCGATGTGCGGGAACTCTCTGGGCCTGATAAGGCATCCATAGGCCTTCTCTACACTATTCAGGAAGGAGAGGTCCACACAATATCCTCCATTGAAATCAGAGGAAACCGACGTACCCCAGAGCACGTCATCCGCAGAGAGCTCACTTTCAAAGAAGGCGATATCCTGAGAACAAGGGATCTGATCGCCAGCCAGAAAAATCTTTATAACCTGATGATCTTCAGGACGGTGCACATACAAAGGGAGGACAATGAGGGCCAGAGGAAATGGCCAAAAATCCTAGTCGAAGTCCAGGAAGAGCCAAGGTTCGCTGTGAATTATGGCCTGCGTTACAACTCTGAAGAAAAGCTTGAAGGCTTCGGTCAGCTAGATCTCATCAACATCCTGGGCAGGGGAAATAACGGCATGTTCTTTTACAGGCAGAACGACCGCCAAAAGGATTACCGCTTTTCGCTCCAAGATCCATACTGGTTCGGCAGACGATTCAACACGCTGTATTCTTTCTTCTACACTGAGGAGACTGAATCTACTTTCAGAGAAGAATTGTGGGGATTGTCGATTCAGCAACAACTGCAAACCTCTCTCCATTCATCCTTTTCCTATCTCTTTCGTATCAATAACACCCATATCTACGAACTGGAAACTGTTGGCCCTTTTTCTTTCGATTTCAACTACTTCTTTCCAGAATTTCAAATTTTTTGGGTGAGAGATACGCGGGCAATCAAGCTCAACGCCAAGCAGGGATCTTTTCTATCATTGAGCCTCACCTATTCCCCAGAGTTCCTCAAGACCACTCTCGAGTATATCAGTTTCTTTGGCCAGTATTCCCTCTATGTGCCTATCTCCTCAGGAGTTGTCTGGGCATCGAACTACCGGATCGGCCTAGCCGATGCCTTTGACAAAGTCCTGAGCCCGAGAAGTCTACGATTCTTAGCGGGAGGGGCAAATTCTATACGGGGATTCGAGAGAGAGATGGTTGGGCCTTACGATCCATTATTCCAAATGTCTTTCGGCGGAGAGGCCCTTTTCGTTATGAATCAAGAGCTGCGATTTCCTCTCTATAAAGGGCTTGAGGGGGTGGCTTTTCTTGATTTTGGGAATGTCTATGAAAACCTCGAAGTTTTCAATCCATTGGATGTCCGCACAGGCGCCGGATTCGGGCTACGACTGTATCTCTCTGGGATCTTTCTCCGTCTGGACTATGGGATCAATCTTTCTCCTCGCGAATACGAGAAAAAAACCGTCCTCTATTTCAGTATCGGTCAGGCATTTTGAGAAGAGTGGGGTATTCGCCTATCTGCGCAGCGAGCTCAAAAGCCTCCGGACTTGTTCGGCTTCCGGAGCATCGGGTGCGAGTATGAGGAACTTTTCCAGATGGACGAGCGTCAGATCGGGCCTCTTGACCTGATAGTAAGCGAGACCGATTTGATAATGCGCATAGGCATGCAGTGGCTGCACTTCAAGACAACGCTTGAATGAGTCGATGGCCTCTTGAACTTTCTGTTGATATCCATAGACTACGCCTATCTGGTAGAATGCCTCAGGATTATTTGGCTCCAGTTTTTGTGCTTCAGATAACTGCTCCATGGCCTTCACAAAATCTTTCTTTTTGATGTAAACCTGAGCCCTTCCCACATACCCGTTCGCGTATTCCGGATCGATTTTGAGAGATTTGTCGAAATCGACCATTGCCGAGTCCACTTGGTCAAGCGCAATTCTTGCTGTTCCCCTGTAATAAAATGCTTTTTTGTGTTTAGGATTATTTGCAATTGCCTTGTCGAAACTGGCTTTGGCCTCTCCGTATTTAAACTGTTTTAGTAATTCCAATCCCTGTTCATAGGGATCGGGAGCCTGTTCCCTTGTCATAGAAACGGAATGATGGCCGGCACACGAGAGAAGCATGGTAATAAGTACAATTAAAACTTTGAATCTTGCTCTTTTGAAAGATGTTAGTAAACGCATGAAGTTCACCCCATTAATCAAATTAAATACGTTTTCATTTTAAATCAATCTTTGAGATTTGAAAAGTCATGATGCCCTATGAAAGAAAAGAATCTATTAAAACTTGCTCTTCTAAGATGATTCAAGGAAATCCGTGAAGAGATATCACAACCACTTTTTTCGCTTGAAGAACACAAGCATCAGAACAGCAATGGCGACAAGCACTCCCAATACAACAAAGTATCCCCAACGCCAGTCGAGTTCGGGCATGAATTTGAAATTCATCCCATAGATTCCTGCTATAAACGTCATCGGGATAAAAATAGTGGCAATGATCGTCAGGACTTTCATGATTTCGTTCATACGGTTGCTGATATTCGTCAGATAAGTGTCGTGCATCCCGGATAACATATCGCGGAAGGTCTCGACCGTATCGATGATCTGAATGGTGTGGTCATAAACATCCCTGAGATATTTGAGCGTGACTTTCTTTATAAGAGCAGACTCCGACTTTTCTAATTCACTTATGGATTCTCTTAGAGGCCAGATCGATTTTCGCAGATAAATCATTTCTCTCTTCAACCTGTGAATCTCTTGCATGGTTTCAGGTTGTGCATTTTTCGTCAAGGACTCTTCAAGCTCTTCGATCCTTTCGCCAATTTTTTCCAAGATGACGAAATACTGATCCACGACCGAATCGACTAGCGCATAGGCTAAATAATCGGTTCCCATTCTCCGGATGCGGCCTTTAGCGTTTCTCAGTCTTTCCCGGATGAGATCAAAAATATCCCCTCTCCGTTCCTGGAAAGAAAGCACGAAATTCTCGGAAAGGATGAGGCTGACCTGTTCACCCTTGATTTCTTTTCGTTCTTCATCATATGTGAGCATAGTGAAAACGATATAAATATATTCTCCGTAATCTTCAATTTTCGGGCGCTGTCCCGTATGCACAATATCTTCAACAACAAGAGGATGTAATCCGAAACTCTCTTTGAAAGAATCTATAAGTTCGACATCGTGAATTCCATCGACATTTATCCAGGATATAGAGGATGTATCTTTGAGCTCACAGCAGTCTCTAGCATCAGAGATTTCTTTTTCATCAAAGTGATCCACATCATAATCTATAACAGTTATCCGAATAGCTTCCTCTTTTTTATCGCCAGTATAAACAGGAGTGCCGGGGGGCAATCCAATTTTCTCAGATCGCCGTTTAATAAACTTATCGATTTTAAACATATCGGATACCTCCTTGAATAAGATGTTGGATTTATGGAGTCTTCTGAGGATAAACCTTTTCTTCACCTTTTCACTCAAGTCTTTTTCATATTAACACAGTGAACCCGAATGGAGTCAATTCTCTTTTTTGATATATCTGTTATTAGTTTTCATCCTAAAACAGGATTCTCAGACGGATAGATTTTGGTGAGCGCCCTGTTCAGCATCCATTTTTCCTCCAATCGGGGAAAAATGATAAAATAGCGAAAAAGTCTTGTCTCGAACATAAATTTTCAGAATTTTCGAGGGAAAAAGGAGCTCAAAAATGCTTAAAAAAAATATTTTGATAGTACTCAGAAACAACTTTATAGCTGGGGCAATCGTCATAATTCCAGTCTGGGTCACAATTTTGCTCGTTAAAGCACTCATCAATGTTATGGATAAAACATTTTCTCTACTTCCCCCTGTCTTACAGCCGAAAACGTATGTGTCATTCACTGGAATAGAAATATTGATAGCCGTTGTGTTTATTCTTCTCATTGGATTCCTTATCAACAACATCATCGGAAATAAAATGGTGACGATAGGGGAAAAACTCCTGTCAAAAATCCCGATCGTTAGAACCATCTACTATGGTGTGAAACACCTGACCAAAGGGATCGTGGGGGATAAAAAGATTTTTTCACAAGTGGTGCTTATACAATTTCCCATTAAAGGGCTGAAATTTATTGGATTTGTTACGGGTGAGGATACCTTCGAAACAGAACAGAGAAGACAAAAAGTGCTAAAAATATTCATCCCCACCACTCCAAACCCAACATCTGGATTTTTTTGCTATGCACCGGAAGATCAAGTTGAAAAAATAGATCTAACCGTTGATGAAGCTTTCAAACTTATTATTTCGGCAGGGTATGCGAATATGGATGCAAGAGGGGACAGGGCTATTTGATCAAAAACTATGCATCAAGGTGTGATTTCAAGGCTTCAAGAGGCCCGTAAACGATCAGTCTGTCATATCCCTTCAGGACCTCACTCGCTTTGGGTGTAGGGATCCAGCTCTTTTCTCTTTCGATTCCCAAGACTAGGATCCCCATTTTGTTAAGCTCCAACTTGGCTATGGATTGGCCGATCATGGGGGATTCTTCCGGAACGATCTTCTTAACTAAACCATAGCCTTCTATGAAATGAAGGAGGTCCTCTGTTGAACTTTCCTCAAATCCAGGCGACTTGATCAGTTTTTTCTCGATGTAGTGTTCCCACTTTCTGCCAAATCCTCTACTTTTGGCTAATTTATAAATAAAAAATATCCCGACTATGAGTAAAAGGATGTTGAGAGGAAGCTGATATCCGGCACTTGTGGTGAAGGAGGATGTGGCAGTCACGATAACCGTTACAATACCTGCATTTCCCATAATCATAAGCCAGCGAACGATTTTCCGCCGGACAGGATGGTTGACGATCAATTCTGCTTCTTTTGTGGTGAATCCCGTTCCCGAGAATGCGGACAGGGCTTGAAATCGTGCTTTATGCTTTTCTAAACCCGTCATCATCAGTGCGATGGATGCGGCTCTCACAAACAGGAACGAGATCAATATGGCCAACAATGTCGGGAACAGAAAATAAATGCTGCTCATTTTATCCTCCTGCTCTCTTGAAGGAAGGATGTTGAAGATATCCTTTTTCGAGTGAGTAAAATATCTGCATTCAATGGAATTATAGATAATCTCATAAATACAAACAATAGAGTGAAAGTTTTAATTTCTAATGAAAAACATTGACAGGCCATTTTGTTTCATCATCCAAAACATATGCAAATCCTCTCTACAAGTGTTTGAAAAATGAGCCAACAAGCAGTATAAAGAGAAGAGTATTATTTAGAGGTAAAGGAGCATGAACGCTTTCACTGAATCCGGATTTTTTATTTGGGTTGTATTGCCTTTTTTGATTTTTTTTGCACGGGTTGTTGATGTTACCTTGGGAACTATGCGAATTGTATTTATATCTCGAGGGCTAAAGTATCTGGCTCCGCTCGTTGGATTTGTTGAAGTTATCATTTGGTTGTTGGCTATTCGCGTTATCATGCAGAACCTAAATAATGCCTTGTGTTACATTGCTTATGGTGCAGGATTTGCGATGGGAAATTTTATAGGCATCTATCTCGAGAAAAAAATGGCTGTGGGCCGAGGGATCATAAGGATCATCACGAGGAAAGATGCAACAGAATTAGTAGACGTACTGAGACAGCAAGGATTTGGCGTAACTAATCTTGTGGCAAAAGGAAGTTTAGGGGATGTCAATGTTATATTTATGGTCATTCGTAGAGCCGATTTTAAAAAAATTGTAGGTCTTGTCCAGAAGTATAACCCTCAAGCCTTTTATACGCTTGAAGACGTCAGATATGTCTGTGAAGGCGTATTTCCAACCAAAGAGAATGCTTATTATAGAAACTTCCTGGGACCCTTCAAGTATTTTAGAAAGGGGAAATAAGATGAAAGGCGGATATGGATGTGGAGATGAATTTGTCGGGCATTACTTCTGCCACCGAACGGATAAAAAGATCGATGTGGATGGATCTCTCACTGAGGAGAGCTGGCTGAAAGCGCCCAAGTCTCCCCGATTTGTGGATATTGTAACCGGAGTGCCTGGATTTCTGGATACGCGTATGGCAGCGCTTTGGGACAATAAATGTATGTACATCGCATTCTGGATTGAGGAACCGGAGGTAAGGGCGACACTGACTGAACGGGATTCACCGGTATACACAGAAAACGATGTGGAGGTCTTTATAGGAGGGGAAGACTGCTACTATGAATTCCAGATCAATGCTCTCGGAACAGTTTACGAGGTATTCTATATATGGCAGGATGCCTACACAAAGGGTAGCGTTTTTGATACACAAGAATTTGATTTGCTTTTACATGACGTCGATGTCATTGGGGGCTTTCAGGATGAGTTGCGTTACGGAAAACATCCCCGGGGCAAAAGATGGGCCTTTAAAGACTGGGATTTCCCGGGAATGAAGAGCGCCGTTCAGGTGGACGGGACGATCAACGACAGCAGTAATGTTGACAAAGGTTGGACCGTGGAATTGGCCTTTCCCTGGGAGGGGATGAAGACATTGGCCGGAGGACGGTCGCTGCCACCCGAATATGGGGATATTTGGAGGTTTGATTTTTCGCGTTTTGAAGCGCTAACGCACAGTGGTGTGAAGGTCGAGCCCTCACTGGGATGGGCCTTCAACAGGCATGGTGTTTACGATTCCCATATTCCTGAATGTTTCACCCATGTTCACTTCACAGAAGCAACCATATAAATCACTGCACGAAGTACAATCAAGAAAATCAAACCAAAAGGGATCAATGACGCTTTTTTCGTCTCTCCAGGTCCTCTTGGAGAAACTGTTGGGCCATTTCATCTGAGTCGCCGTAGAGTTCCTTGAGGCGCTTGATCTCGGCCTTAAGTTCAGTTATAACATCGGCATAGGAGGGATCTTCATAGACGTTATTTATTTCGTTCGGATCTTTTTCCAGATCATAAAGCTCCCATGCATCGATATCATAGTAGAAATGCAATAGCTTGTACTGATTGGTCCTCACACCGTAGTGACGTTTGGCCATGTGAACAGCGGGATATTCATAGTAGTGATAATAGAGAGATTTACGCCATTCATCCACGCGTTCGTTGAGGAGCAATTTTTTCAGCGATTTTCCTTGCATGTTGGTTGGAATTTCGGCGCCGGCAAGTTCAAGGAAGGTGGGTGCAAAATCGAGGTTCGAAACGATACGATCGTTCAGAGATCCAGATTCGATCTTTTTAGGGAGGCGCACAATGAGAGGCATTCGTAAAGACTCTTCGTACATGAATCGCTTGTCATACCAGCCGTGATCACCCAGGAAAAACCCCTGATCGGACGTGTATACGATGACTGTGTTCTTTGCCAGGCCAGACTCATCCAGATAATCGAGTACACGTCCCACGCTTTCATCGACAGCAGCGACACATCCCAGGTAGTCCTCCATGTATCTCTTGTATATCCATCGAACAAGGTCATCTCCTTCAGGTTTTTCCATGTTGAAGACATCCTTTTTGGGCCCATAGACGGCTTCCCAGGCGGCGCGCTGTTCGTCATTGAGCCTTTGGGGAGGATCGCCCATTTTTACGTCCTGCTCGATCCGCATGTAGTCACGCAGAGTCATTTCTTGTTCGAGCGCTGCAGGGGATCGGGTGGCATAATCATCGAAGAGTGTCTCCGGTTCTGGAAATGCTGTCTCATCATACATATTCAAATGACGCGCCTCAGGCTGCCAGTTACGGTGAGGGGCCTTGTGGTGAAGCATCATCAAAAAAGGCTTGGACCGGTCGCGACGATTCTCCAGAAAATCGAGGGCTATATCTGTAATAATATCTGTCACATACCCCGTGTGTTGTTTTTTTTCGCCCATCTCGATCAGATCTGGATTATAATAATGTCCCTGTCCGGGCAGAACATTCCAGTAATCGAATCCCGTGGGATCGCTCTTGAGATGCCACTTGCCGATCATGGCCGTCTGGTATCCTGCTTCTTGGAGAATCTTGGGAAAGGTCCTCTGTGCCCCATCAAATTGTACAGCATTATCTCGAACGCCATTGAGATGGCTGTATTTTCCGGTCAGGATAACAGCCCGGCTGGGCGCGCAGATGCTGTTCGTGCAAAAACAGTTTGTGAAGCGGATTCCTTCTTTTGCGATCCGGTCGATATTCGGCGTACGGTTGATCCGGCTTCCGTAGGCGCTCACAGCATGTGCGGCATGGTCATCCGCCATAATAAAGATGATATTTGGCCTGGATTCAATTGCCTTATCGTTTTTTTTACAGGCCGGATTTAAAATAAAAAAAGTACAAAGAGTGGTAAAGAGCAGCAGTTTCCCTCTTTTCATGCGCCCTCCTGATTGTTCTTGTTTTTATATCACAGGAGATCTCAGATGTGAAATTTAAAATAGGTGCCAGGTCCACTTTTCTCTCACCCCTGGAGGCAGGTGCCTGACCCCTATTTAATAGCGGTCCTTTTAGAGACAGACTCTACAAGTTAAGCACGGTGGCGAGTTTTTGGACGCCTTCGCGGATCTTTTCCTCCTCGACGTAGCTGTAGGAGAGCCGGATGTGCGGACCGGTAGGCCTCTCAGCGAAAAACGGATCTCCCGCTAAAATCCAGAGGCCGGCTTTCTCTGCTTTCTGCATAACATCAGACGCGCTGAATCCATCGGGAAGAGTGATCCAGACAAAGAAACCACCCCTAGGTTTTGTCCATTGGACACCTTTGGGCATGGTGGACCGCAAGGCGTCCAGCATAACCTCCTTCCTCTTGCCGTAAAGTTCCTTGAGGGACTCGATGTGGGGTTCCAGCAGCCCATTTTTGCAGTAAACAGAGAGCGCAATGGCCACCAGAGGGTTGGCACCGCCTCCCATGAGTCGTAATCCACTATAAATCAATGGTGATATATACTTTTCCGGGCCGACAAGCCACCCGAGCCGTAAACCCGGGGACATGATCTTGGAGAAACTCCCGATACTCAACACACGGTCGCCTTTATCCAGTGAAAACAAAGAAGGGAGCTCGATCGCCTCGAAGGCAATATCTCTATACACATCATCATCTACGATTAGTAAGTCCCACTCTTCTGAAATTTCCAAAAGGGCTTGCCGTCCCTTTTTCGATAGAGAACATCCTGTGGGATTCTGAAAAGTCGGAATGGTGTAGAGAAAACGGGCCTGTTTTCCTTTTTCCTTAAGGGATTCCAAACGATCGCTCAGCGCATCGATTTTTATTCCGTCATCATCCATCGGAATCTGTATCGGCCGCAATCCATGATTCTGGAATAGCTCGAGCGCATCTCCGAATGTGGGGGCTTCGACAAGCACCAGATCGCCCGAACGTGTGAAAAGAGAACAAATATGATCCAGAGCCTGTGTCGACCCGCCCGTCAACATCATGTTTGGACGTTCAATGCCCAAATCTTCTGTGCGATTGATCCTATCGAGTAAAAAATCGATCAAGGGTCCGTATCCCTGCTCTGGACCATACTGCAAGGCAAGCGCTGAATTTTCTTCCAGCACCTGATCAAAACATCTCTTCAGTTCATCCACGGGAAATGTTATGGGATCAGGAAGACCATACCTAAAAGAGATGGAACCCGGAGGTCCTGCTGCCTGGACACAGGCTAATGGATCGTATTTTTCAGTCATATCTATTCTTGCCCCAAGAAAACTGTCATACAAATGACTGCTACTGCTTGGATTATAATTGTCATCAAGAGGGCCTGTCAAACCCATGTCCGAGAAAGAAGGCTAGTCGCATACCTAATTCCATCGGATGCATACTTTTTATATAATAGGAAAAAATAAATGAAAAAACCGTTGACTTGTTTCTTTGTATCCGACCTCCATGGAAGTTATGCCCGGTATCAAAAGCTTTTCGAGGAAATACGAAAGGACCTTCCGCAAGCCGTATTTATTGGGGGAGATATCCTGCCCGGCGCGCATCATATTTTTACTGCCTCCGAGAAGGAAGGCAATAATTTCATCGAACATTTTCTCCAGAAGAAATTCGCAGAATTGAAAGCGGAGATCAAAGAAGCCTATCCCAGGATCTTTATCATTCTGGGCAACGATGACAGCCGCAGCGAAGAAAAATATGTTGTCAACACACATAAACTGGGAATCTGGGAGTATATCCACAACAAGAAGTCAAAATTCAAGGACTATTCCATCTACGGATATTCATTCATCCCCCCCTCTCCATTCCTGCTTAAAGACTGGGAGAAGTATGATGTCTCACGTTATGTCGATCCTGGATCTGTCTCACCTGAGGAAGGTTTTCGCTCAGTCAACGTTCCCCGAAACGAGATCAAACATTCAACGATATCCGAAGACTTAAAACTCCTCGTTGGCAATGAAGACCTCAGGCGCGCAATTTTCCTCTTCCATGCTCCTCCCTATAAAACAAAACTTGACCGTGCGGCATTGGATGATAAAAAAATCGACCATGTCCCATTGGATGTTCATGTCGGGAGTGTAGCCATACAGCGCTTTATCGAGGAACGTCAACCCCTGCTGACCTTACACGGACACATCCATGAATCGGCAAGGATTACGAAATCCTGGAAGGACCGCATAGGAAACACACGTTTGTTTTCGGCTGCCTATGACGGTCCTGAATTGGCTTTGGTTCGATTCGACCTAGAAGACCTGAATAAGGCGACAAGACAACTGCTCTAACCGAGCAAAATCCTGTTAAACTTATAGACTATCGAGTAAGACTTGGGATAAATCGGCAGGATCAGAGAGCTTATAATCGATTCCTTTATCAGCGACAAGTTTATCTGCCTTCTCATGCATCTCTTTCGGCACAATGAATACAACCTGTATTTTGTTGACCCTAACGGACTTCAACAAATCGGTCATGGAAAACTGTGCGGCAATTGGAAAAAACTTGTGTAAATACCCGACAATTAAGGAGATATGATCTTCTGTTGTGAGGTGTGTGATGTATTTTCCGTGATTGTCGTACCCGTTCGATAGGGGAAGCGTTTCATATCCTTCAAGCAACAATTGAGTCAGCACATCCGGGTCAGTCCCAAGCATATATCCTACGATTTTCATATTCCCCTCCTTTTTTTATTTTTTTTCGCTCTTTGATTCAATTTATCACAATTCCATTCATTTCACAAAAAAGGTTGAATGGATCTGCTTTTGATTAGAAATTCAACGGCAGATTATATGAATAATCCAGACTAGGATTTTTTCATCATGGGCAGCGGCCTTGCCGCATCAGTGACGGCTCCGATCTTGAGAGCATAGGAATTCTTATTGGCGATGTCTTCATCGGTCACAATATGAATATCGAGTAATCCTCCCGTTCTATGTCCCGTCCGAAGATAATTCATTTCATCCAGGGAAAGACTCCATGCTTCCAGCCATAGCAATAGATCGTGTCGCTGTTTTTTTGTGCCGATGAAATGGATCAAAATATCTATATCACTTTCCGGTCCAGCTGTGGCATTCTTTGTGCTGCCAAACACATAAAATCCTTTAACACCAAACCGTTCGGCATCGAGTTGAGCAGCGATGTTCTCGGCCATCCGGAACCGCCAGGCCCAAAAATTTTTGGATTCTCTGTAGACTTCCTCCTTTATAACGCGTGTAGTACGTTTTTTCTCAGCTTCACAGCATAAGAAACCGATTGCCTTTTCCACCTCTGCATTCATTAAAATACGCAGCACCTGGTCTTTAGCTCCCTTTGTGACATCGATCACTTTGAGTGTTCGAGAGAGATTCGCAAATTCGGGCAACACATCAGCCAGGATGTTTGCGGATTCTTCGAAAAAATTCTCATTAAAAATTATACCCTTGTCATCTGGATACAGTGGCAAATAATAAATCTCAGATTCAACCAAGTCTTGAAAAAAGTGAGTACCAAAAGAAAGATCGGGGACATAGTTCCCTTTTTTCCGGGCGATCTCTATAATCGCAGCCGTGTTGTTAATATCCGAATAGGTCACCCTGACTCCCAATTTGATATCGCCTCTGCTCCCCCACCGACCGGGGCCCATGAGTATAAATCTCCGCCTGGGCAAAAGCTTATTTAGACTTCCCACTGCTCTCCCCACTGCTAACAAAGAAGATTGATCCGTCAACCCATCATAGCTGTGAGGATCGACGTACACGATGTGAGAAATATCGGGAACCAGTCCATTAGAGATGTATCGATCAGCTGAAAAAATAATCTTATCCTCTTGTATATCATCAGGAATGGCAACAGGGGCATGCCCCTTCGAATAACTCTGCGCCCTGCACTGCAGCAGGTAAAAATCTTTTCCGTCCGAGGCGAACTCAATATCCACTGGCGTCCTCAATTTTTCCTCAAGGAGATTGAGTAGATCCTGTATCTTCTTGACGAATTTCGTATCCGCCACCAATCCTTCGAACGTCACAACCAGATTGTCTTTCTCGAAGTCAATATGTTTACCCAAAGGTTTTCGGATGTGATGTCCATCATAAACAGACACGACTTTATCCACCTGCGGCAGCTCCTCGCCGCTCTTTTTTAGCAACTCATCAATACTGATCGTGTCGAAGGTATTGGTTTTTAAATTGATAACGTCGATCTGTTTCGGAGAATACCGGATTACTTCATCGATGGCGACATTAACTCGAAGGCCTATCTGCCCAGGGGCGATCAGGACGGGATAGTCGTTACCCAACCGGTCCACAGCCCGAGTCCCCAGGCCGGGGACGAGGCGCAACAAGCCATCATCATACTTAATCCTCGGAGACCACCGGAATTCATTCCTGCTAAAAGCCACACCGGCAAAGGTAGGAATAAAATAATCTCCCACTTTTGTGCCGACCACTTCCTGGATCATAATCCCCATTTCCTCGCTAAAATCAAGCAACCCTCTTTCCGCCCGGTACTCGATAGGATCAGGCCCAAAAAGGGAGGCATAAACCTCGGCTATTGCATCCATCAATGCCTCCAATCGGGTCTCTTTACTTCCCTGGTTGGCTAGGAAAAGACTCTTGTATTTGCCAGAAAAAGAGGCTCCCGCTCTATCTTCGAGAAGACTCGAGCTCCGTACGATCAAAGGTCTTTCTTTAAAATCGTCCAGTATCATAGACAAGCTCTGCACAACCTCGGTAGGGAAAGAGCAGGTTTTAAATGTTTGGATGATATGGGGGTATTCGATGCGGATCTGGTTGATGTCCTTATATTTCTGTTCGGTGACATCTGTCAGCTTGTTATGACTTAAAAAACTGAACAAGACATCCGATGCGATGTACCACGTTTTAGGAACCTTGATATCGTCCAGGTCATCTCCTGATTTTCTTGATTTTTTTATTATCTGGTTGGCAAAGAACAGTCCTGCACCCTTTCCTCCCAGCCGACCCCTGCTCTCTGGAGTGAACACAATGTTGTCTACGATCTCGTGGAAATCCCCGATATCAATGTAATCCTTGGCCAAGTTAATAAACTCGGGGAGGTCCAGGAGAAAGCGCCTGATGAGCGATGCCTGAACGCCTCTCTTGCTTGCAGGAGGCAATTCTATTCCTTCGTGAGCGATATGGTAGTAGCGACGCACAGCATCGATCACTTCGCCCAGTGAAGAGTGTTTGCTGGTCGCCTGGACCAGGAAACTTAAACGATCCTCCTGTATCCATTTTTGTATATTGGAGAGGATCTGTTCTCTAGAGAGATGTTTGGATGCGATCAGAAAAGTCGCATCACACAGCTGATCATCAAAGGTTACAATCCTTCCTTGATGGGGCCTGTTTTCATCATCTGCAATATCTCCTTCCCTCCCCTGTATTCCCGCATCCACCCCCCTAAGGAGCTGTTCGGCTTCATCTATTCCGGCCCAGGTCAGATGATTCAGCATCCTCCGAGAGATACTCATGTAAAGGTTTTTATCCGTCTGCTTGAGAAAATTTAGGGCAACCTGCCACTCATCGGCTTTATCTGAAGTTAGATCCTGTCTCACGCTTCGATACTGATTGAAGACAATCTGCATCCTTTTATAGGTAATGAAATGGCTCAATCTATCCACGATCGTATCCAGTAGTTTTGTTTCTTCCTTCAAAAAGGGTCCATCATCCGCCCGGGGCATTTCCTGTGTATAGTAGACACTGATTTCCCCGGCCTTCTTGTCCTGAACGATTATGTCCGCTTTCTGCACCCATGGCGTTCTTTCAAAATTTGGGGAATAAAAGGCTTTCCCTTCAAGCAGAACCTCTGCCACACAGATATCAGGGTATTGCCAACCCGGGGGAATCGCGGCAGCGATCCCCTTACAGATATCATCGATATCGGCTTCGGGTTTGTTCATCAATTCTTCGATTTTATACAAACAGTTGAGCTCTTTAGCTCTCTCTTGAAGGCCCCAAATAAGGTTGTCGATGGTTTTTTTTGGCTTATTCATGAAAAATAACTCCCCGGCTTGATCGGCCGTCTATTTTGATCCGCAAAGGGGATGTGAGTTTAACATGTCTTAAAAAATCGGTCTCCGCCACGATTTTCTGTTGATTGAGCCAATTCCAATCAATTTTATACTTATCCCAATGGCCTAAGGATAAATAAAAGACCTGAAAACTGGTGATATTGTGGAAGAAGTGTGAACCCTGACTCAACATAAAATTCATGTCAGGAAGGGTGGATTCAACGATCACCTTTGCTCCGGAGATCTGGGCAAAATTAACGGGTATGCCTCCGGATGGATCGGACGTCCCCCATCGGCCAAAACCGATGAGTACATACAGAATTTTCGATTCAACGAGCGCATGATTCAATTTTTCGAGTTCCTTGGTGATCGTCTGTGTGTGTTTTACATCAAATTCCTCGGGTTTTACAAAGACAATATCCCGAATCGTATCGATCGATCCATTTCCCAGCGCGGATTCACTCGCCAAGAGCACATTTTCCGCAGCCAATTCTTCAGGATGGACTTCCACGATCTCAGATGAAACAACCATGGGCCGCACCTGCAAAAAGCCGAACCGGGCGGGCGTTCCGCGACGCTGATTTAGAGTTGCCGCAAACTCGATCTCGACAAGGCACCCAAGCTCTTCTTCACATCTCGTAAGCAGCGATTTTATCAAACCGTTGAGCGGGATGTCATTCAGTTTGAGAATAGGCGCAAAATCCAAAAGTCGGGGACCCTTTTCCCATATTCCCATGGCGATTTTGTCGTCCTGTGCCTTATATGTCGAAGCGATATGCGTTAAATTTCCATCCTCTTCGGCAACTTGGAGATCATATTTACGCATGTATTCGACTTCTTTGATCGGATCATACATAAAAGGCTCTCCCATGTATATGGCCCAAAATTTCGATTGGCTCTGCTTAAGAAGCTCTCCCAAAGTATTATAAGGAGGGTTTGCCTGAGGATATTTGGGGGAGTAGGTCCAGGCAATCCCTTCATCAACGACCATTTTCCCCAAACCGAGAGCCAGGTCCACAACTCCATCTTCAGGCTTGGCAAGTCCTGTGGGATAGAAATTATGCGAGCGTGCAACACCAGATATTTGCGGATAAAAACGGTCATCACACCGAATCCCGACAACCTCCTGTAAAATCACCGCCATCTTTTCATCCGCTGTTGTGTGCCGAGTGGCCTGGATGTATTTTTTAGCATCCTTAAAGAATGTCGATGCATAAATGTACTTGATGGCCTCCACAAGTTTTCTAAACCGTGTGTCCGTGTCCAGTTGGTTGTTGGGAATCATTTTGGTCTTGTATACACTTGCAAAAGGCTCAAACATGGCATCTTCGAGCATGCTAGACGACCTAACAGCCAGGGGCGTACGCACCTGGGATATGAGCGCACGCAAATCCCCGACAAGCTGGACAGGCAAACTGGCCTTTTGAAATGTTCGAGCGAGTTGATCATCACGCAGATCGGAGAACGCCAAATCATACAGGTTATTTTGTTCCATAAAAAGATCGAAGTAATCTGCTGCAATGACGGATAAAGTGGGAATATTGGTTAGAACCTGAGGTTTAGATTGCTCATTTACGGCTTCGACAACTTCTTTGATATTGAATAACCCCTGCGCTTTTCCCCCTATTGAACCTTTACCCATTCGAGTGAATTTTTCCCGACCAGTGAAGAACTGTCGATCAAAGGAGAGCAAGTCCGTCTCAGATGAATGTTTTTTCATTCCACCTAAATGGGTAAAATTTAAACCATTTCTTTCAATTTTATTCGGGAGATCATATCCAACCTCTGTCTCTACAGGCCTGCGCCACACGAACAATAGCGATGGAATAAGCGGCATCCCGCATGGACAGATTCTTTTTCCTTGCCATATTCAACACAGCTTCAAAGGCAGATGTCATTTTCACATCCAGTTTCCCTAGGACTTCGTCCCTCTCCCAGTAATAATTCATATTGCTCTGGACTTGTTCAAAATAACTGGCGATGACACCTCCAGAATTAGCGAGGAGATCGGGAATCATAAAAATATGTTTCTCTGCGATGGCTCCATCAGCTTCTGGTGATGTTGGCCCATGAGCTCCTTCAGCGATAATTTTGACCTTTTTATGGACCTTATCCACGTTTTTGGCAGTGATCTGATTCTCGACTGCGGCGGGAATTAAAACATCCACCTCTTGTTCAAGCCAATCATCCCCTGGTAAGGCTTCATAACCCAAACCAACTGCTTTTGCTTTATCGATACCTCCGAAAACATCTGTTACGGAGAGCAATTCCTCAAAGTCAATCCCTTCGTTTTTTCTGTAACAGTAAGAGGTTTGATCTTTTTGATCCCAGCAGGAGACACATTTGACCGTTCCACCTATCTGCTGAAAGAGCTGGACTGCACTCTGGCCTACTGTACCGAAGCCTTGAACGCTGGCAGTTGTGTCTTCCAGCTTCATCTCCAGTTCTTTGAGCGCTTCACGCAGAGCGAACACAAGACCGAATCCCGGCGCTTCTCTCCTCGCCAGCGAGCCCCCCATTCCCACAGGTTTTCCCGTAATAAACCCTGGCAGCTTCTCTCCGCAGATGGCCTCGTATTCATCGAGCATCCAGAGCATATGCTGGGCACTCGTCATGATATCCGGCTCGGGCACATCTATATGAGGTCCCAGATTATTGCAAAGCTGGCGAACCCAACCACGGCAGATGTTCTCCTGCTCCCTCATACTCAGGTTGTGGGGGTCACAGATCACGCCTCCGGAACTGCCGCCCAGTGGAATATCAGCCACAGCGCATTTCCAGGTCATCCACATAGCCAGTGCCCGGATCGTATCGATGGTTTCCTGCGGATGAAATCGGATGCCCCCTTTGGCCGGTCCCCTTCCATTGTTATGCATAATTCTGAATCCACGGAAAATTTTCTTGCTGCCGTCATCCATATGGATGGAAATACTGCATTGGTATTCTTTCATGGGATGGCCCAAAAGATCTCGAGTGGGCTCGTCCAACTCAAGAACATCTGCAGTCTTATTAAACTGAGTCTGCGCCATCACAAAAGGATTAAATGATATTTTGTTCATGGTTTATTCCTCTGGTCAATACAACACAAAAGGTATCTGAATGGTTAAATTATATCAGAAAATTGTCAAGAGTTCTCTAGACATCATGATTTAAGTGATGATATTCGAAAACCGATAGCCCGCATTGAGTCTTATCCACTTTATGGAAATTTGATATAATTAGATTGAGAGGTGGATTGAAATCAGTGGATGTAATTTTCTATTGGGAAAACAAGCATCCTCAGGATAGAAATCCCCTACCTTATCGATGAGCGAAAAAGTTTTTGAAAAAACCGGCGATGTCAAGGTCTATGGCAAAGGAGATCTTGGAGGAAAAGGCGCCGGACTGGTTAAAATCAACGAGAATCCCATTCCCCATTCCCATAGATTGCGAACCCAGATTCTCACAACATCCTATTACGATAGCTTTGTCGGAAACGGGGAAAAGCTGGAAACAAACAAATTCTCAATCCTCACCTCAATTTTGAACGAGCTGGGAGATATTCCCATCAGTGTCCGGTCATCCGCTACAGATGAGGCTGGCATATCTTCCAAAGGGATCGGTCCGATCCACGCAGGAGAGAACACATCCTTTATGCTGCCTAACAATCACCCTGATTTTCAGACACGACTCACGCAGCTCGAACAAGCTATTAGCTATATCTATAAAGATTTTATCGTCAAACAACCTTCAGGGAGCCGGGAGAAAATGGCGATCGTCATCAATCCCATACCAGGATTGTTTGACGACACCCAAGCCGGACCTTTTTACTACCCCTATATTTCAGGTGTTGCGAACTCCTATTTTCCCTATGCTTTAAAAACTCAAGATCCGAACGAAGGTTTTGCACGTATCGCATTCGGTCATGGATACGCCACCGTCCTGGATGATTTTCCTGTTATCTCTGTGGTCACGATCAAGAATCCAATTCCCCTCAAATAC
>JASFPP010000041.1:0-21980 GCA_050115915.1 Candidatus Aminicenantota bacterium | reverse complement strand
TTCTCCTCTTTCCATTTGACACCCCAGCCGCGAATTTATATGCTATTCCCACCACGCAATTGAAAACCAGTACATGCGATGCCCGAAGTATCAGCTAGTCAAATCAGAAGATGGGCCTGCCACCGGTATCAAGAAAAAGAAAAATCGTCGCTTATGAATGTATTATAATCATTCGACGACATAAGAGAGAGTAGGAGACACTACATTGGTGATTAGGGAAGGAGGATAATGTGTCATTAATAAAGTCTATCCTTTATACCATCAAGGAAGCTAAGTACAATCCTCTTACTTTTGCTCATTTTATATCCTATGCAGCTACGGTATCCTACTTGAGAGTCTTGAAATTTTTTTTGAAATTTAATTCTAAATGGTTTCGCAACCACATAAGCGAAACTTATCACAGTAAGGTCGTTCGTTTGGATGATGCAACCAAATTTATTACCATAAACACGAATATTGAACTCAGAAACCTTGAGCAAGTGCTTCCCTATAAACATGCAAAAGACATTATACTCAAAAACCCTCAAAACATCGTTGCTTATGAATGTGCGTGCCGAGGGCAAAAAAAGGATTCGTGTAAACCAAGTGATGTGTGCCTGGCTGTCGGTGAGCCTTTTGTTGACTTAGTCCGCATGTTTCAGCCATTGCGTTCTCGAAGAATAAGTCAAGAAGAAGCCATAAGAATCCTCAAAGACGAGGAGGATAGAGGGCACGTGCATACTGCATGGTTTAAAACCGCATTGCTGGATCGCTTTTATGCAATTTGCAACTGTTGTAACTGTTGCTGTTTAGGAATCAAATTCATGAACGAGTACAAGATGAGAACAGTTCTTCCATCAGGATATCGTGCAATTGCCGGAGAAGACTGTACAGGTTGTGGTGAATGTTCAAAATACTGTCAATTCGATGCAATAGAAATGATCTCTTTTTCGGAGAACGGCAAAAAAAGAAGGAAGTATTGTGTTGTAGCCGAAAAATGTTTTGGCTGCGGAATATGCGAAACAAAATGCAAAAAACAAAACATTTCTCTGAGACTTGATCCTGAAAAGGGATTACCCTTGAACATTGAAAGTTTGGTGCAATCAAAAGATATTAAGACAAGAATGTAGATTTGAAGAAACCTCAGCTTTGACGCAGGTATCGCTGGGGTAGAGAATACTAAGAAGAGGTTGGTTGGATTGAAGGCGAGAGATCTATTATTTTATTTGCGTCGCCTAATAACAAGTATGTCAACTCACATTGAGAGAATAATTTGAACAGAGTGGACCTCACCCAAAAACTGTACCAGCCAAAAATATAGTTTTCTGGCGATCCGAGATTTGTGTTTTAATCCAAGAAAGATGTTTTAGACTTCTGATCAGGTGTCTCGCCATTGACCATTCCATTTTCCGTATGTTATGTTTATATAGGAACTTCAGCTGGTAAAGACTTCAACCATTGAGGCGGGTATTGTGGGGCCAACAATAAGAGAAATTCATCAAAATTCCGGAACATCTATCTGTTTTAGTCTAGGAATCTAAAAAATCATGATGAGATATTTTACAGACATCTCGACCAAGACAAAAATTCTCATGCTGGCCATTCTCCTTGTGATCCTGCCCAGCGGGTTTCTCGGATATCTTGGATTCAGATCTATTGAATACCGTGGCTTCAGACTAAAATCAAATTATCAGGGCATAGTCCAATTACTCAAAGAAAAAATGGATGGCACCCTAATTAGCCATGAAAGGAGATTCCTTCAAGATATGATGTCTCAAAATTGGGATGAAGAAATTGAGATAATCCAGAATCAACTCGGCCAAATCCTCAAACAAGATCTTTTTGTTGGCGATGTTTTCCTTATGGATGTTGAGGGCCGAATAATTCATCCCGAAGTAATATTGAATACAAAAGCGGCAGCGCAACAATCTCTAAGCGGGATTCAATCTCTGAGAAATGAGCTTATTAACTCTGGAGAACGGTATGAACTCAGTGAGAAGAATTACCCCATGGCTATACGCCTTTACAGGCAAGCGATAAAACTGACGACATCTCATCAAATTCGATCTTATGCTCATATGTTAATTGCTCGCTGTTACATCAAGATGCAAAACTACATAAAAGCCGAGGAGGAATACATCCATCTGACTGAGGATGGGAAAAATGTTTATTCCTCAGATGGCACTCCGCTGAGGATAATCGGTCTATTCCAGCTGTCGGAAGCGTACGGGTTTCTCGGGCAGGATCAGAAAAAGTGCCGTTCACTCCTTGAATTGTACAGAGAATTGATATCTACTCCTTGGGGGTTCGATAGTTATGATTTCTACATGCAAACAGTTAAAGATGAATTGAACCAGATTGTTCGGTCAAATGAATGGGACAAAGAAGACCTCATCCATTGGGGAAACCTGAAAAAAGATGAAGAGGTCCAGTCGGCACGAGTCCGCCATCTGGAGGCAGTGCAAAGAAACTTACTCCTTCGGATGGGAGATGTCTCTACCGCTGAAAGCAGAGATCCGAATCCAAGCGCAGAGCTTACCGCACGTCATCTCCTCTTGAATTCTAACGGATCTTCGGTTTCGATTGGATATATTCCTTTACCTCTATCCAATTCAAAAAAGGATCAACAAGTCCTGGTTTATCAGGTTGATGAAGAATTTGTGATGACAGATCTGCTCTCAAATACCGAAAATAACGCAAATCTTGGAAACAACATTCGACTCGGACTCTATATGGGGGAAGAATCCCTTGCCCATCCGTCAGCAATTCCGCCGCCACAACAAGCCCTTGCATCAACATCTCTTTCACAATTTTTCCCCTCGTGGAGCTTAGTTCTTTTTGACAAGAAGGGCAAGAGCGTTGAGCAAATAGTTCGTAAAGAGAAACAACTGTATGGAGCTATTCTTGCTGGTGTCTTTGGCTTAATTCTTATCGGAGCCATCATGACCTTGAAGGCGGCCATTCATGAGACAGAAGTAGCCCGCCTTAAATCGGAGTTCATATCAAATGTCTCCCATGAACTGAGGACTCCCATCGCCCTTATTAGGCTTTTCGGTGAGACTCTTGAATTAGACGAGATAAAAGATCCAGAGAAACGGAAAAAATTTTCACGCATCATTTCACGGGAAAGTCAGCGTCTCAGCCATCTCATAGAGAATGTTCTGGACTTCTCCAAAATTGACACAGGTCGGAAGGAATACATTCTTGAACGGGCAGATTTGGTAGAGGTCGTTTCAAGCACTCTTGAGGCCTATAGATTCTATCTCAAAGATCAGGGTTATGAGTTCGTTGTCTCTTATCCTCAAGCACCCGTTTACATCCGCATAGACAAAGATGCGATTTCTCAAGCTGTGTTGAACCTTTTAGACAATGCTGTGAAGTATTCAAAAGGAAATAAATACATCAGCGTGGAAGTGTCTCAGAGAGACGGGGAAATCTGGATCTCAGTGGAAGATAAGGGGTCAGGAATTCCTGAATCCAGCTTGAAGCATATATTCGATAAATTTAATCGAGGCGGCTATAAACACGATGGGGGAGTTCAGGGAAGTGGCTTGGGACTTACTATCGTGAAGCACATCGTGGAAAGCCACGGTGGTGAGATCACCGCAGAAAGCGAATTGGGACATGGAAGCCGTTTTACTATCAAACTCCCCGTTAATGATCAAAAAGGAGCCAATCCGCCATTCCGCGGGGAACAGTAATGACAAAAATCCTCATCGTAGAAGACAATGAAGAGATGGTCACAGGATTGGATTTTAATCTCCAGGCTCAAGGATATAAAACATGTGTGGCCTACGATGGGAATCAAGGCGTACAAGCTGCAGAGCGGGAAAGGCCAGACCTCATTATTCTGGACATTATGCTTCCCAAGAAAGATGGTTTCACAGTGTGTCGTGAGCTCAGGGAAAAGGGATTAGACATGCCCATTCTCATGCTCTCTGCCAAGGGAGAGGAAGCCGATAAGGTTTTGGGTCTCGAAGTGGGTGCCGATGATTATCTCACTAAACCATTCAGTCGCTTGGAACTCATGGCTCGTGTTAAAGCTCTCCTGAGAAGAAAACAAAGGAAGGACATAGAACTCGATAAATACTGTTTCGCCACAGTTGAGATCGATTTCAAAAACTTTCGAGCCACGAAGGGACAAACACCAATAAATCTCACCATGCGCGAATTCGACATGATGAGACTCTTTATCCAAAGACGCGGCAATGTCATTTCTCGCTCTCAATTCTTGGATGAGATCTGGGGTTATGAAAAGTACCCGACGACGAGAACAGTTGATATCCATGTTGCCAAACTTCGCCAGAAACTCGAACCGAAACCCGAATCTCCTCAATTTATCCTCACTGTACACGGCATCGGTTATAAGTTTATCGGGTAATAAGGGATCATATGAGATTGATCTTGAAATTTCTTACGGTCTCTCTTTCTTACACACCTTTTTACAATTTTTTACATATTCCTAACAACTTTTCACGTATGACAGACTAAACTGAAACCGATAAAAATAGGAATTTTGAAATATTGAGTCAACAATGAAGGGAATAAGGATACAACATCTGCAAAAAAGCCTCCTTTTGGTTGTAGCTGTTCTAGTCTGCGTGACAGCTTTTTCCCAGAGCGATAAGGATGCAAAAATTCTGTTTCATCGAGGACTTCATCTAGAGGAAGTGAAAGGGGAGCTGGAACAGGCAATTGTTGTTTTTAATCAAGTGGTTGAGCAGTTTCCCGAAGAGAGAGCGATAACGGCAAAAGCACTTTTGCACATTGGCTTTTGCTGGGAGAAGTTAGGGAAAAAGGAAGCGCAAAAGACATACCTGCGAATTATCCAGGAATATAAAGACCAGGAAGATGTAGCCACTGAAGCCCAAGCTCGGCTTGCGGCATTGGAGAAGCCATCGGTCTCTCCATCGCCAAGAGGCATGTCGGCACACAAGGTCTGGGATGATCAATTTAGAATTACGCAATCGATCTCTTCAGACGGCCGCTACCTTGTTTTCATTCCTGGTGGAGAAAACAATCTTTATATCCATGACTCAGTTACTGGCCAGGATCGTCGTCTCACCGACACCAGTTACCCATGGATTCCGATTCGGAGCGACATAGCCGACTTATCACCTGATGGTAAAAAGATGGCCTACCTTGTCTGTTATAACACTTACATGGAGCTTCGTGTCATCAATATAGATAACTCTGAGCCCAGAATTCTTTTTGCTACGAAAGAAGGGGAAAAAATCTACAATATTGGCGGGTGGTCCCCGGATGGCCAAAGCATCTCATTGACTCTGATCAGCGCGAACGGCATTAACTTCCAGATCGTTATAATCTCTGTTGCGGATGGCTCCAAACAAGTCCTTAAGACATTGGACAGGATGATACCCAGGTTGTCCTATTTTTCACCGGATGGTAACTATCTGGTGTATGACTTTCCACCACAAGCGGGATCCCGTCAATGCGATATTTTCCTTCTGGCTAAAGACGGGAGTTATGAAATTCCCCTTGTAGAGCACCCTGCCAATGATTGTGTCCTGGAGTGGACATCGGAAGGTGATTTCCTGTTTACGAGTGACCGCACAGGCACAGAAAGCCTCTGGATTATACGAATCAAGGATGGACGGCCGCAAGGAGATCCAGAACTGATAAAATCGAACTTAGGAGTAATCTTCCCTTTAAAATTCACGCAGAAAGGCTCTTTATATTACATGGTCCAAAGTCGAATGAGTGATGTTTACATCGCCTCTCTCCATCCTCAGACAGGTCATTCAATATCTTCGCCGGTCCAGGTAAGCAAACGTTTCACTGGCCTTAACTTGTGGCCAGCCTGGTCACCTGATGGTAAGCACCTTGCCTACATGTCGCACCAGCGTTTTCATCTCAGCCTTGGAAGCTTCCAAGGCCTTATGATTCGCTCTCTCGATACAGGTGAGGAGCGTATGATCTCGATGGATTATACTTTTGTGCACCCTATTTCCATCTGTGCATGGTTCCCCGACGGGAACTCGATTCTGGTGAGTGGGCAAGACTGGAGTCGCCATGGTTTCTTCCGGGTAGATGTTGAGACTGGAGATGTCACTCCCATATTCTGGAACAGGCCTGGCGAAGTGATTCGTAATCCAATT
This sequence comes from Candidatus Aminicenantota bacterium, assembly GCA_050115915.1. GTDB lineage: Bacteria > Acidobacteriota > Aminicenantia > Aminicenantales > Aminicenantaceae > WTAW01. The sequence goes on along the minus strand of JASFPP010000041.1, from coordinate 15,882 downwards.
CTGACCCGTGATGGAAAGCAGATCTTTTATCTAAAGTGGATAGGTAACGCACTCAGCATGGAATTTGCCGAAGATCCATCTATCATAGCCCTAGATATCCAAACCCGCAAGGAGAGGGAAATATATAAACCCAATCCCTCCAATTATTTCATAAGAACTTTTGTGATCTCTCCCGATAATCAGCAATTGGCTTATTATCGACCTGAGTGGACACAGAATGCTAATGAACGCATAGACGTTCTGATGGTTATGCCAGCAGATGGGGGGGAACCTATCCAGCTGATGAGATCACAGCCCACATGCAATAGGATTGATTTCAGTGCCGGCCTAGCGTGGACACCCGAGGGAGCGCACTTGTTATTCTGGAAGTATAAAGATCTCAAAGCCAGCAGCGTGATGGAACTATGCCGAATTTCTGCAGAGGGTGGGAAACCCGAAAAATTAGGCTTGGAGATGGATGGTATAATAAACTCGAGCATACACCCTGATGGGAAAAAGATTGCCTTTTGTTCTCATCATTTTATGCTAGAAACCTGGGTGATGGAGAATTTTTTGCCCAAGGAGGATTGATGGTTGTTCTGCTGAGATTAAATATTTGCTTAGATGATTGTAAACTAAACTCCTCCTTAACCGGGCTCTTTGATAGATTCGACGTCTTACTTTTCTAGATTTGACTTCATTCCTCTTCGGCGTGGTAACTAAATGATACGTCGTACGCCCCACAATAGTCGAGAGTCCATCCTTTAGATAGCAACCACAGGAACGCCGTATGTTTATTGTACCTATCGCTTGAATCCGCATTCGTATACACATCCCAATTACGTGGGCTCTCACCCTCTGCATGGCGACGGTAAACGGTAACAGGTGGTGCTAACGGGTTTGTCCGCTGGGCTCCACCCGGCTGCGCATCTGGGCCCCAGAAAAGGTGGTATGTTTGGCCCATGGCATCTTTGAAGTATAGCTTTGCACCCGTATCTATTGAAATTGCGAGACTGTCTTTTATTGGCACGCGTTCGCCGACCATGAATCGGGGTTCATATATGCGGCCAGTAGGATCAAGAATTGGCTCTGGAGCAAAATCTAGGTAGTTGCCGAAATCGCCCTCATCTGGGCCATCAGCCGCTGGGTTGGGATCGCCCGGATACTCCCGATTGTCGGTAAGACGGTCACCCAAATTTAAGATAAGGTAGGGATTACTGATGTTTTTTTGGATTTCGAGAACTATCCCCCATCGTCTCCCGGCAAAGACTGTAATCCCTCTGTCTGAGTCGCGTAAGGGAAGAGAGCTGGAATGGAGTTCCCCGGCAAAGAAATCAATCAACAACGGCATGTCTTGGAAAGCGTCGTCGTCTCCTTTTTTGTCCTGACCAGGTGGTTTGTCAGGCTTTGCTTGAGTTATGGCTTCTTGATCTATGGAATATGATGCCAAACTCAAGAGGAGAATTACCGTTAGTCCAAGGATTCCAAGTTTGGTTATAAGTTTTTCTCTCATTTTATTTTTCCCCCTCAAAATTATTTCTGGTCTTTATATAAATTTCCTCTTAATGCATTCATGATCAAGAGGAAAATCGCTACTCGCTTGACTATACTCCCCCCGAGATGTTGACCATAGCCACCTTGAGTTTGAGAAGTCAATAAAAGACCCTTCCCCGACTCGTAGTTTTAAACATGTTTAGCCTCCTGCTTAAAAGTCTTAAAAGAAGGGAAATTTGATACTGTCCAAAAATAAACGTCCATCCTTCATAGAATTTGTATTCATTTTAGAATCTTAGTCTTTCTTAATTGTTAAATTGAGGTAAAAAAATGTAAAAATTTGTAAAAAGTTAAACTGCCCCGAGAAAGAGAATATGAAACAGGAAAAATGATTTGGCCAAAACATCTACGCGAAGAGTACGTAAATAGGATGTAAAATGGTACTGGTTCTGACAAAAATAGGGACAATTCTATAGAAAAAATCCCCTAAAAAAAGTACATTCTTTAGGTTCAATTTGAACGGAATCTCTGTGTGGGCGGTTAGCTCAGCTGGGAGAGCGCAGCGTTCGCTAGTATCTGCATGGCCTCACCATTAAGTCCTTTATTTTCAGGTGTATCCCAGTAATACCAGCGACTTACGCTTCATCCTTCTTTCAACTCTGATACCTTATTTTCAACAATTTTCAACATTTTCTGTCACACCAGTGGCACACGGGGAGAGGTATAACTCGATTTGCAATTGACTCTAATCATATTCCCTGATAATATTCTGACGGTCAAACATGGGAAAGCAATAGCAAAGGGAATATGGTCAATATAAATGCGACTTAATATATTTCTCGATCGCATCACTCGAATAAGAAGTCAATGTGATATCTGAAGACATTTGATGCCATTATTAGAAAGCTTTCCGGTAGAGTTTAATCCTGAGAGAGTCGTCCATAGTCTGCGCTTAGGAAAAAAGGAAAGGGCCTCGGCCATTGCTCGAGAATTGATCGGTCAAGCATCACGGCTTATCCATCCGAAGGTTCTCTTCAAAGTGTCCTTCATCAGAGGGAAGGAGAAAGATACTGTCCGAATCGATAGCACCCTATTTCAGAGCAGGGTTCTAAGAAAAAACCTGGATAAGGTGGAGAGAGTTTTTCCTTATGTCATCACTATCGGAAAGGCATTGGAAGATGAAGCGAGGTCCCAAGGCGACCTCCTTCAGCAGTTTTACCTGGAAAGCCTTGGTGACATGGCACTCAGCATGATCGAGAGGCGTCTGGGAAAACATTTGAAAAGTCATTACGGGCTTGAAAAGCTCTCCAGCATGAGCCCAGGTTCTCTCAAGGATTGGCCGATAGAGGAGCAAAAGCCTCTGTTTGCCCTTCTCGGAGATGTTAAGAGGCTCGTCGGAGTGAGATTAACAGAAAAAATGCTGATGATCCCTCGAAAATCCATATCCGGGATTTTTTTCCCGAAAGAGGTGACATTCCTCTCCTGCCAGCTCTGTCCGAGGGAACGCTGTCCATCCCGCATAGCTCCTTATGATGATAAACTCAGGAAGATGTATGGACTTGAAAATGATTGATCGATTATTCTCCATATACTCCCCAAATCTTCAAGCTCCATGAATACGCAAGGACAACTATTAATCCTGATGAATATTATGCTATCTACAGACAGATCATGGCCATTCACAGTCAAGACCTTCCTCATACTTTTCTATATCCAAATGTCTCCTTCTCTGTTGCTCGAGAGAAGATATATGGGAAATCCCGGATAACCCTACATAATAAACAGTAATAAGTGGCTAACAATGGCATCAACTTGACCGAAGGAGCTGATGAGGATCTTATGTTTTTAAGCAGGTTTAACAAATATCGAAATCCATTAAATTACGATGAGGCTTTGGCAAGTTATGCCCCATCGTTCATTATCCCCAAGATACTATTAAACTCCATCACCTTTATGCCAAAGCTATCCTCGTTTCTAAGATTAGCCCTAATTCTCGGTCTCGGCCTGACCTTGCAGTTCCCCTCGGTTAGTGCAACCGAGATCACGCGAGCCGCTAATCCCGAACAATCCAGCAAGCCGCATCGATTGGTTGTCCTCACGGATATCGAAGCCGATCCGGACGACACCCAGAGTCTGGTCCGTTTACTGCTCTACTCGAATGAGATCGACATTCAGGGGCTGGTCGCGACCACATCCATACACAAGCGAAACTCCGTCCACTCCCAATCCATCCGAAACGTTATCCACGCCTACGCTGCAGTTCATGACAATCTGCTGCAGCACGACGCGAACTATCCGACGGCGGAGTCTTTATTGACGCTAGTAAAACAAGGCTTGCCTAAATATGGCATGACAGGCGTCGGCGATGACAATGACTCCGAGGGGTCCGATTGGATAATCAAGACTCTGGAACTGGACGATGACCGTCCTTTGTGGGTATCCGTCTGGGGCGGGACTAACACACTGGCGCAAGCGCTGCACAAGATCAGAGCCACGAGATCCGCTGAGCAGGCAAAACGCCTTATCGCGAAGCTTCGAGTCTACACCATATCCGACCAGGACGACAGCGGCATTTGGATGAGAAGAAATTTCCTAGAGCTCTTCTATATCGTAAGCCCAGGGGGCTATGGCGCCGGCACATGGACCGGTATCAACCAAGTTGTCGCAGGATTCGACAACACCACCATCAGTAACAGATGGATTGCAGAAAATATCCAACAGGGCCACGGGCCACTAGGCTCAGTGTATCCCGATGTCTCTTGGGGTATGGAAGGAGATACTCCATCGTGGCTGTCGTTGATTCCTAATGGTTTGAACGCACCCGAGCATCCCGAGTGGGGTGGCTGGGGCGGACGCTACGAGTTCTATATGCCGGAACTGTCGGCGATGGACCCGAATGGATTCACCGGTGGTGTTCCGATTGAGCCAGAGCCCCGCCCAATCTGGACCAACGCCATCGATGTATACAACCCGCCGGCAGCTCCAGAATACGGCCGGGCAACCAGAACCGGTGAAAAATCGTTCAAGGGTTTCCGGACAACCGTCTACCGCTGGCGTGACGATTTCCAAAACGACTTTGCCGCGCGTATGGATTGGACGAGCAAACCTTACAGCCAGACCAATCATCCGCCCATTCCCGCCCTCGCGCATCCGGACAGAATCACGGTTCAGTCGGGTAAAACCTTCGGGCTGGGCGCTCAAGGCTCGACCGACCCGGATGGCGACAGCCTAAGTTTCTACTGGTTCCAATATCCCGAGGTGGGAACCTGCAAAGCGCCATTAACCTTTAGCGTAGAGAACGCAATTAGGATTGCTGTGACTGCTCCGAAGGTCGAGCAAACAGAAACTGCGCATATTATACTGAGGGTCACGGATAAAGGAAGTCCGGCCTTGTCGAGGTATAAGCGGGTGATTGTCACGATCACCCCTTGAATGATACTGCCGGATTGAACGCGGATCTTCGTCGATCATATCGGCCGGCAACATACCATGATTGCACTCGGCACGTTTCAGATCACGCTTGGCGTGCCATTGCACGTGCTGAGCGTGCCAGAAGAACGCCTCACTGAGATAGACAATTGAGGGGGAGGATAATTCTCACTACCAATTATGATATGGAAGAGTTAGCTTCTAATGATACGCTAGTATGCTGATAATTCTAAATTACATGGGATCTGGGATGCTGAGATTCCAGATATTCTTCTCTATAGTGGCATTTGTGTAAGCGCTATAAACCGACAACTTCTTGATTCAATTATCACGAATGTGAAAGCTCAGTATGATCAGCAGTGTGATTTCCCTTTGAAATGGAACTTTCGAGGCCTATTTCAACATTTTGTGTCGTGGTAATTTGGGCGTATCCTAGCAGCTCGGAAACGCTCACAATATCCACCTCAGCTTCAAGTAATCTGGTCGCAAAATCCCAATGTCTCTGTTGTGTGTTGTAAGCATCTCATGGAAAGCGAGCAAAGAGCCGTCAGCTGAAATCGAAGGAGCAAATTTTCCATTTTCAGACTCAAACAGCAACTCTGACTCTCCGCTACCATCTACTCGTTTTGAATATATATTGGCAAAATGTGATACTCTCATTCTTGAATAATAATAGCTGGAAATTACGGAAATCTAAGCTATAATCAATCCAAGTTTCATGAATTAACCGGAAAAGAAAGACGAATGAAAGGGTATTTCATATAGAGACATCCTATTGCTTTTTTTAGAAAATTAATAATAAATATAAGAATAGTCAATCAATTTGGAATTGAGGATGTTTAAGAAAAATGAAGAAATATCCTCTTAGGAAGATCCAGATTATATTAATTATAGTCAAATAAGTCCAAATATGTAAATGGGAGGTATGCCATGGAATCAAAACATTATGCTGTACACTGGCAAGAGGAAGAGTGTTATTTTCCGTCTCCAAAGTTTATCGGAGCCGCAAATTTATCGGATCCTGCTATAAAGAAAAAGTACACGCTGGATAAATTTCCAGGCTATTATGTAGAGTTTGCAGAATTGCTGGATTGGGACAAATACTGGGAGAAAGTTCTGGATGATAGCAATCCACCCTTCTACAGATGGTTTGTCGGAGGCAAACTGAACGCCAGCTATAACTGCATCGACAGGCATCTGGAGAAGCACAGGAATAAGACCGCTATTCATTTTGTTCCTGAACCCGAAGATGAACCAATCCTACACATCACCTATCAAGAGCTTTACAACAGAGTAAATGAAGTTGCCGCTGTATTGCGAGATTCATGCGGCTTAAAGGCTGGAGATCGGGTTACAATATATTTGCCGATGACAGCGGAATTACCGATTACAATGCTGGCTTGTGCAAGATTGGGAATAATCCACTCAGTTGTCTTCTCCGGCTTCAGCGGGCATGCCTGCGGGCTTCGGATCCAAGATTCCGATAGCTCTGTCCTGATAACGATGGATGCGTATTATAGAAACGGCAGATTACTCGATCACAAAAAGAACGCTGATGAGGCTGTAAAATCGGCTAAGCAGGAGGGACAAAAAGTCGAAAAAGTTCTCATCTGGCAGCGCAATCCCGGTAAATTGAGTTCAAAAGCCCAGATTTACAAAGGAAGAGATTTTATTCTGAATGACATGCTCAAAAAGTTTGCCAGGCAAAAAATAGAACCCACCTCTCTGTCCGCTGAGGACATTCTCTTCCTGATGTATACCAGCGGAACCACAGGTCGTCCAAAAGGGGCACAACACAGCATTGGAGGGTACCTGGCTTATGTGACCTGGATGTCAATGTATATCCTAGACATCCATCCTGAGGATGTCTACTGGTGTATGGCAGATATAGGCTGGATCACAGGTCATTCATTCATTGTTTATGGACCTTTGGCTCTTGCTGCAAGCACTGTTATCTATGAAGGAGTTCCAACCTTTCCTGATGCGGGGAGGGTCTACAGAATAGCCGAAGAGCTGGGTGTGAACATTTTTCATACTTCGCCAACGGCTATTCGAGGGATGCGAAAGGCCGGGCCAGATGAGCCTAGGAAATACAATCATCATTTCAAGCACATGACAACAGTAGGAGAACCAATCGAGCCATCTGTGTGGCGTTGGTATTATCATGAGGTAGGCAAAGAGGAGGCAGTTATTGTTGATACCTGGTGGCAGACTGAGACAGGAGGCTTTTTAAGCTCTACGGTACCGGCGATTGAACCGATGAAACCGGGCAGCACAGGCCCCGGTGTACCAGGAATCCATCCAGTCATTTTTAATGATGATGGCAAAGAGATAGAACCAGGTGAAAAAAAGGCTGGAAATATCTGCATAAAAAATCCATGGCCTGGCTTGATGCAGACAATCTGGAAAGACGATGAAAGGTTCATAGAACAATATTTTGCAAAATATAATAAAGATCCCGATAGCAAAGACTGGCCTGATTGGCCTTACATGACTGGTGACGCCGCTGTCTTGGCAAAGGATGGATATTATCGAATCCTCGGGAGGGTAGATGATGTTATCAACATCGCTGGGCATCGTCTGGGAACAAAAGAGATTGAGAACGCATCCTTGAGAAACGAGGAGGTAGCCGAAGCAGCGGTAGTTGCGGCTAAGGATGAATTGAAAGGAGAGATTCCAGACCTTTATGTGGCCTTAAAGCCCGAATACAAATCCAGCAAGAAATTAAAGAATAAAATATCTGACTCTGTTGCTGAAGATATCGGTAAGATTGCCAAACCTAAAAATATCTATATAGTTCCGGATATGCCGAAGACAAGGTCAGGCAAGATAATGCGGCGAGTGCTTGCAGCGATTTCCAATAAAGAAGACGTCGGTGATGTTACAACTCTCGCAAATTCTGAAGTGGTCGAGGAGATCAAGAAAATCGTTCAGCGTCGATGAATGGAAGGTACTCCACCAGCATGATCATGGTCCCACCGCAAATGTTACCGTCATAAGTTCCCATTTCATCAGTCAAGTGGGCAGTAATTGTCCGAGTTGTACGCTCCTTTGTCAAAATCTTCAGAGCTTCTGTCTGTATTCGGGCTTCTACGCACCCTCCACCGATGGTTCCCAACATCTTGCCTTTGCGAAGAATTGCCATGTTGGCTCCTTCCTCTCGGGGAGTGGAGCCTTGTGTTTCAACAACAGTTACTAAAGCCAGGTCAATGCCTTGCTTGCGGAAACTTTGGATTTCTTTAAAAAGCTCCAAGCCTTTCATTTATTTCTTTTAAAACCATCTTTTAAAGATAGAGACCACTCAGACCCTTGATAAGGTACACTGATAACTTCAGAGATGATGCTGACAGCGATCTCTTCTGGAGTTTGTGCCCTGATGGGTAAGCCAACAGGTCCATTAACCTGAGCAAGCTGAGACTTCTCAAATACCTCTTTTTCCAGAACGTGGAAAACCCCCTTCAGTCTACGGATGCTCCCAATCATGCCTATATAGGTAACAGGCTTACCCAAGATTTCCCTCAAACAATCCGTGTCATAGAGGTGTCCTCGTGTAACCAAAACCACATAAGTATGATAAGTGAAAGGAAAATTCCGCATTATTTCCACAAACGATCCCGTCAAAATGGTCAGCCTGAGGAAATCTCTGTACGTTTGCGTAATCTTCACGGTCATCTGCGATAACTACCCTAAAGCCCACTAGTTTGGCCATCTCGCATAGCGGAGAAGCGATATGTCCTGCACCTACGATGAGAAGGGTTTCATCGGGAAGAGATGCCTCAAAAAATACATTCAGGGTTCCAATCGATGACTCGAGAGTTTTTTTCTCAGATTTCCTTTTATTCAGAACTTTCCTGGCGGAATGTATAAGTCGTGCTTGCAGTTCTTGATCCGCCACAAAGCCGAATACATTTTCCTTTGTCACCAATAACTTCGTACCTTCCAGTTCAGGGGCATCATAAATGCGTACGGATACATACGCCTCCTGCCGGATTAATAGGTCACAGCTCTTTTTAATGAGATTCATATAACAGACTTTCTGTGATGCATTCTTACAAATATTATCGTGAAATCTTGTTATCGATCAACATAGGATCGAGTCAATCCACTCTTGACTTCAGCCCCAACCATGATAGTATTTCAACTGTATCCATTAACGACTTCTATGAAATTCCCACTCATATGGAAGTGAAACCCCTAGACAGAACCAATTTGATAGAACGATCAGTAAAAAGGCCCTGGTATTTACTTGCGGTCATAGTTATTGCTCAATTCGCCGGAACCTCACTTTGGTTTGCCGGAAATGCAATTATCGCTGATCTTTCAGAAAGTTTTCATCTAACTTCTGGAGCAGTAGGAGACCTCACAGCATCGGTTCAGTTTGGATTCATTGGTGGGACCTTGTGCTTTGCTATTCTAGCAATTGCAGACCGAATTTCACCCAGGACAGTCTTTTTGGCATGTGCTATCTTGGGGGCATTTTTTAACTTGATGATATATCTGGCTCCCCTCGGATATTTCTCGTTGCTCGCTTACCGCTTATTAACTGGATTCTTTCTGGCCGGAATTTATCCTGTCGGTATGAAAATAGCAGCGGATTGGTATGAAGACAAATTAGGTCACACATTAGGATTTTTGGTCGGTGCTTTGGTTGTTGGAACCGGGTTTCCTCATTTGGTAAAAAGTATAGGCGTCGGGCTTCCCTGGCAAACTGTGCTTTTGGTGGTATCATCAGTGGCTGCTTTAGGAGGGATTCTGCTTTTTTGCCTTATCAAAGATGGCCCATACCGAAAAACAAGCAAAAAGTTTAAAGCATCGGATTTTCTGCAAATCTTTGCCATAAAAGACTTCCGGTCAGCTGCATTTGGATATTTCGGACACATGTGGGAATTATATGCTTTTTGGACATTCGTTCCAGCACTGCTCTTGAGATACGTAGAAAGGCAACCGGGAACACATATAAATAGTCCTCTTTGGACGTTTCTGATTATTGCCTCAGGTTTTTTTGGCTGTGCCATTGGAGGAATCCTATCGATTAAAATAGGCAGTACCAGAGTCGCTTTCATTCAGCTGTTGATATCAGGGCTTTGTTGTATTTTTGTCTTAGTCCTGTATCAGTTCCACGTTATTATATTTCTGACTTTTTTACTGCTATGGGGAGTAACAGTAGTGGGTGATTCACCACAATATTCTACCCTGGTCGCTCGCACTGCACCCAAAGAATTAACCGGAACGGCATTGACTATTACTAACTGCATTGGATTCAGTATTACGATTGTCAGTATACAGCTCATAAAATACCTGAATATCGCAGGGACGATTGAGCGCGCTATGATATGGCTAGCTATTGGCCCGATGATCGGATTGGTCTCGATTTTTCGGTTGATGCCTAAGCGGATTTAAAAAAAGGTAGGCATGTCAGACCCTCCTGGACACTTTATGTTATTTTGTAAGCTACATAAAGAAGGTCTGGGACACGCGAATAAGAGGCTGGCTGGGTTGACGGTCGAAAATCCTTAAATTTATTTGTGTCGCACAACATCAATTATGTCAACTCACTTTTCCAGTAATTAAACAATTTACGCCACTTTCCAGAAAATGGGATAATTATTTTCAGTTTTCTTGAAATTCGTCCCATAATGAACCTCAAACTAGGCAATTTTGGACCTAACTATCCGAAATAAGACCGAAAAATGAGGATGATTTCCTGCTACTAGAATTTAATTATTAATTTGTGATGTCCTTTTAATTCAAGCTAGAAAAATTCTGCCAAAAATGGTACATTCTTTAGGTTCGAATTGAAGAGAATCTCTATATGTGGGCGGTTAGCTCAGTTGGGAGAGCGCAGCGTTCGCAAGTAAATGCGGGTCCTCACAGCTAAGTACTTTATTTTCAGGCATATCCCAGTAATACCAACGACTTACGCTTTATCCTCCTTTCAACCCTGATACCCTATTTTCAACAATTTTCAACATTTTCTGTCACACCAGTGGCACACGGGGAGAAGTCTATAAGGATACATGACTCTGGATCATGGAATCGGGATTCGAATCCTTGCTTCCCAGCCACTTCTTTAAATTTTTTTATTATCAATAACTTACAAGGATATTCAACGGCCTTGTGACCAAATCCCTTCATAGAACATGTTTTGGGAATTCGGGTTCGAGAAGCGGAGTTTTATGCTGACATCGGTCGCCGATAAAAGATGAAACCTTTTTATTGTATCAACGTCTATATATATGATATGTTTAAATAATGTTAGACAAATAAACGGAGTTGAATAATGAGCATGCTTTCGCGAACCGACGAGATGATATTGCTGGCGGTCTGGCGGCTTGAGGATAACGCTTACGGAGTCACCATCGCTGAAATGCTAACCCAGACATCCGGAAAGAAATGGGTTTTAGGCGCAGTCTATGTTCCTCTCGAGCGGTTGGAAAAGAAAAGATACTTGAACTCCTGCCTGGGAAAATCTACCAAAAAACGTGGAGGTCGGAGCAAAAGACTGTACAAACTCACCAAAGACGGCCTCGATATCTTGATAAAAACCAAAACCCAGGAACAATCGATCTGGGCGAACATCACCATCTCCAGCCTGGAAAAAGGCTATGACGTTTAAAACAAGAGAGCCCCAACCTTCTTGGTTCTGCAAATGGCTGATCAAGAGGATCTTCAAAGATGAAGAAGAAGCAAAACTTGGTGATTTTATGGAAATGTACAGCACTTTTGCAGAAGAGAAAGGGAGGCTTCAAGCCTGGCTTCAGTTCTGGGCGTATCTGGTTAAGTCAATACCTGAGTATTTCAAAGATACTTTATACATGGGGGCAACGTTGTTTAAAAATTATTTTAAAATCGCTTTAAGAAATATTCTAAAACACAAAGGATATTCCTTTATCAATATTCTTGGTTTGGCTGTGGGTTTGACCTGCGGCATCTTGATTCTGCTTTTTGTTCATTTCGAGCTCAGCTATGATCAGTTTCACGAAAAGAAGGCGAGGATTCATCGGGTGGCAGTGAAAGCCATGTTCGGGGACACACCCATCGCACAGACCCACACGCCGGCCATCCTGACTCGAACCTTCTATCAGGATTATCCCGACGTGGAAATCTCCCTCCGCATCCAGCCTTATGGTGGTGGCGTCGAGGTTCGCAGGGATGAGAAGATATTCAATGAGTACAGGGTAGTAGCATCGGATCCGGAATTTTTTCAGATGTTCTCCTTCCCGCTGATTTTCGGTGAAGCAGAAAGCGTGCTCAAAGAGCCCAACTCGGTCGTCATCTCGTCGTCCACGGCACAGAAGTATTTCGGCAATATGGATCCCTTGGGTCAGGTGCTCACCATCGGGAAAAATGAGTTCCAGATCACAGGGGTGATGGCGGACGTGCCCGCCAATTCCCATTTCCACTTTGACCTGATCGTATCCATCGTCACCTTTGATGGGATCGATAACACGAACTGGTTCGCCTGCAACTACCGCACATATCTCCAATTGCGCGAAGGCGTGTTCTGGAAAGAGTTTGAGGCCAAGTTCCCGGATCTCGTGAATCGCTATATATTTACAGGTAATTATGACAGCTGGACACAAAAAGGAAATTTTTGGAAATTTTATCTGCAGCCATTGACCAGCATTCACCTCCATTCCGATTTAAGCGGTGAATTAGAGCCCAACGGCAGCGCAGCGTATGTGACCCTATTTTTTATCATCGCTGTATTCATCCTCCTGCTTGCAGCCGTGAATTATATGAATCTCTCCACGGCCCGTTCCGCCGGTCGGGGGCGCGAGGTCGGCGTTCGAAAAGTTGCGGGCGCCACGCGGGGAATTTTAATGCGGCAATTTTTGTCTGAGTCTATTTTGTCGAGTTTGATTGCCCTGATATTGGCCATGTTTTTAGTGCATCTTCTCCTTCCATCTTTCGGAAATATGGTACAAAGGCAGCTCACAGTTCCTTACTGTTCTCTACCCTGGCTTGTTCCCGGATTATTGGGGCTGGTTGTGGGCATCGGCATCTTGTCAGGCGCGTATCCATCATTTCTTCTCTCTTCATTCCGGCCGGTGACGGTTCTGCAAGGACGGATGCGAAGTGCCTCCAGAAATAAGGTGCTGCGTCATGCATTGGTGCTTTTTCAGTTTGCCATCTCCATTGCCCTGCTCATTGGCACAGTCATCGTTCAACAACAATTGACATTTTTCATGAACAAAGATCTTGGGTTCAACAAGGAACAGGTAGTCGTAGTAAAAACAGCATCCCCTCTTGGAGAACAGAGTACACCCTTCAAGGATGCCCTGCGTCAGAATCCTGCGATCCTGGAAGTCAGCGGTTCGAATACACTGCCAGGCAGGTTTTTCGCCAGCTGTTTGGTCCAACCCGAGGAATTTGATAAGAGCGTCATCATGAACATTAGTCTTTGCGAGCCAGAATTCCAGGATGTTATCCAATTAAAAATGGTCCAGGGCCGATTCTTCTCCAGGGAATTCGGCACGGATTCAACGGCGGTCATTCTCAATCGAACAGCGGCAGACCTTCTGGCATGGGACGATCCTATCGGGAAGACCATCACCCCCGGTTCTGGTATCCCGTTTTATGTCATCGGCGTTGTCCAGGATTATCACTATGAATCCCTGCATCAGACAGTCCGCCCTGCTGCCATGGCCTTGTTGAACGGCGCCTGGGATTGGTGGCCTGAGCAGTATATTTCCCTTCGCGTTCGAACGCAGAATCTATCGGTTACATTAGGGTATCTAAAATCCACTTGGGATCGATTTATTCCAGGCAAACCCCTGGAATACACATTTTTGGATAATGACTACGCGGCTTTGTATGACAATGAACAACGTACAAGGAGACTCTTCTCCGTCTTCTCTGGCCTGGCTATTTTTATTGCATGCCTGGGGCTATTCGGTCTGGCCTCTTTTGCAGCAGAGCAACGCACCAAAGAGATCGGCATCCGTAAGGTTCTAGGAGCATCGGTTGCCAGGATTTTTGTGCTTCAAACTCAGGAATTTGCAAAATGGGTTATTTTAGCAAACATCATTGCCTGGCCGGTGGCGTATTATTTCATGACTAGTTGGCTGCAAAACTTTGCCTATCGGATCGACCTGAGTGTTTGGATTTTCATTATTTCCGGTCTGGCGGCTCTTTTGATCGCCCTTTTAGTCGTTAGCTACCAAGCTATCAAAGCTGCCATAGCCAATCCGGTCGATTCGCTGCGGTATGAATGAATGATTGATACTTCATAAAGATACTGGCTTTGTCTGCTTCACAAGGATGCTGAACCTGGGATAGCTGGGGTGGATGATGCGAGGGAGAAGCTGGCTGGGTTGAAGGCCAAAATCCCTAAATCATTTATATCGCCTAATTCGAGCTAGAAATAATCCCCCAAAAATGGTACATTCTTCAGGTTCAATTTGAACGAAATCTCTGTGTGGGCGGTTAGCTCAATTGGTTGCTGGATATATTAAGAAGATCCATAAAATCGGGAACACTTCTGAAAATATTCCGCGGCACATAAAGTTTTAAGTCTATCAGACATCTAGGCAATCTAAATTGTCAGATATTCTGATTTCAGTATAGTAAAGATATTGAGAGGATACTTCCGCATATTCAGCATATTTTTTCTTGAATTCATAGCTTGTGGATGGTATTAAAGCTATGTTTATCTCAAAATATAAGTTGCAATATGGTAATTATTAGCCAGGATGCATAATCGATAACGAGAGTTATTATGTTAAATCATTCACCAGTTTTTAAGTCGTCCAAAAGTGAAGCAATAGTATTGAATGCCTACGATGCAGCAATGAAACTTTGGCCTATTTCGTACGAGGAACATGATGTAGATACACAATTCGGAAGTACACATGTGATTGTCAGCGGTCCATCTGACGCCCCGCCACTTGTAATGTTACATTGTGCGCTTATGACCTCAGCTATTTGGTCGCCAATCATTGCCGATCTTAGTCGAGACTACCGGACCTATGCGGTTGATGTTATGGGAGATGTTGGCAAAAGTGTGCCAACAAATCCACCAAAAACTTATAAGGAATTCGCTCAATGGTTAGTTGAAGTATATGATAATCTGGGCATCGATACGGCCTGTATACTGGGATGGTCATTTGGCGGCTTTATTGCTACTAACTTCGCAATCCACGAACCTCAGCGGGTTGAGAAACTCGCTTTGCTTGCTCCTTACCTTACTTTTGTTAATCCCGGCCCTGGATTCCTGCTCGGATTTCTCCCATTTCTTATTCCGACCAGATCTGCTACACGCATTTTTGAGCGTGCCATGTGCTATAAACGTAGTTTTGGCCCCGCTGAGCATTCTGAGCTGTTATACCAGCGCTATAAAAACTGTCGACTTGTTCTTAAGGTTGCACCACGCAAGTTCAAGGAAGATGAATTAAAATCGCTCAAAATGCCAGTTCTTCTTCTTATCGGCGATAAAGAGTTGCTTTATAATCCAAGATCAGCTGTAAATTATGCCAAGCGTGCGTTACCCAATGTTGATGCGGAACTTGTTCCGAATTGCAATCATGCTGTTGTCTCTGATCAGACTGCCTTGGTGAGTAATCGTGTTTTGGATTTTCTTAAGTCATGAGTGTGATGATATTATAAAGCTAGCTAACAAGCGGATGGAGCCAACACAGCCCTCCCTTAAGTTGAAGATGCGAGAGAGAGGCTGGCTGGATTGAAGAGCGAAATTCAATAATTTATTTGTGCTGGCTTATTCTGAGCTAGAAAAAATCCCCCAAAAATGGTACATTCTTTAGGTTCGAATCGGACAGAATCTCTGTGTGGGCGGTTAGCTCAGTTGGGAGAGCGCAGCGTTCGCAAGCCTCTGTATGGCCTCGCAGCTAAGTACTTTATTTTCAGGTATTTCCCAATAATTACAACGACTTACGCTTAGTCCTCCTTTCAACCCTGATACCCTATTTTCAACAATTATCAACATTTTCTGTCACACCAGTGGCACACGGGGGGAGTTTT
>JASFPP010000040.1:0-22566 GCA_050115915.1 Candidatus Aminicenantota bacterium | reverse complement strand
GCATGAGGGATACGAATCTTTCCGAATAGCACTCCATCTTCCCGATCTCATCGATCACAACAAGATCTGTATGTGAATCGAGAAGATCTGAACTTTCGAGAAATTCATCAAAACCAACGACATCCACGCCGTATTTGCCGACGCGGTAGGGACTTTTGATCCGGACATGAGACAACACGCTCTTCTGCCCGTTCAAATCCACTAATTCGAATCCTTTGCGGATTCGGTCCTCCCTGATCTCTTGGGTATAAAAGCCGATGGCTTTTAAATGTTCAAGCCGGGTGAGAAGCTTTTTAATAAGTGTGGTCTTCCCCACTCCGGGAGCGCCAGTGATCAAAATATTCGTCTTTTGAGAACCCATACTCCCTTCTTATAGATACATTTTTGCAGCCATATAATATCCTGGTCCTTTTTCAAAGTCCATGGATAAACCTGGACTCGTGAATAATCCAAGTTGCTCAATTGAATTTATACTATAATAGAAGGAGGGTGACAGACATAAATCATAACACAAGTGCGAACAGGTTTGCCGGGTGTATGTTGGGCAGCGCTCTCGGAGATGCGATCGGAGAACTGGCTTTTCACAATCCCAGCATAGAACGGCTGAGCCTCAAACTGGAGATGGTGAAGGAGTTGATCTATACGGACGATACAGCGATGGCCCTAGGGATTGGCGAATCGATCCAAGAGAGAGGATATCTCGATCCGGAACACCTGGGGGAGACGTTCCGGAGGAATTTCGAGCGCGAACCCTGGCGGGGCTACGCATCGGGACCTCCGACAATTTTCACCGCAGTTGCTCAAAAAGGGAGGACTTACGTCGAGGCCGCAAGATCTCTGTTCGGCGGGCGAGGATCCTTCGGAAACGGCGCAGCCATGAGAGTCGCCCCAATAGGGCTTTTCTACCACGATTCACTGGATCTCTATGAAAAGGTAAGGCTATCCTCTATAGTCACTCACACACACCCTGTAGGTATCGACGGCTCAGCTGTCCAGGCTAAAGCTGTATCGCTGGCACTCCATCACGATCCCTCTCAAGAATTTTCATCTGAAAAATTCCTGAATAGTCTTTTAAATTTTGCACAAACGACACAAATGAAAAACAAGCTCCTTATGGTTCAAAAAATGATCACAGAGAATGTATCCCCTGTCCGAGCTGCTCAACAGATCGGTCGATCGGTCACAGCTCCTGAGTCCATTCCTTTTGCGATTTATTCTTTTCTGCTTCACCACAAGTCATTCAAAGACTGCCTCTTCTGCGCCATATTGAACGGAGGAGACAGGGACACTCTCGGGGCCATGGCCTGTGCGATCTCAGGCGCTTATCTCGGGATCGATGAACTGCCACAAATATGGTTAAAGAAGCTTGAAAACAGAGTCTACATCCAAGATCTAGCGAACGCACTTATGGAGATTAAAGCAACCGATTCCGTTATTTAGATTTTTTGTTTATCTCGCTCAATTTTTCGATGGCATTCGAGTTGTTCGGGTTCAATTCCAGGCTTTTGGCATAGAACTTGATGGCATTCTTTCTCTCCCCGTTTTCCAGATAGGCTTCGGCCAAACTGTCATAGCCATTGGCATACTTGGGATACATTTCGATATTCAACTTAAAAATTGCGATGGCACCCTTCGGATCTTTCAATCCCTGCAAGACCATATATCCTACCGTATTCAGTTCCCTCGGCTGGAAAATATAATCCTTGGGGGAGTTTTTTTTAAGGTCACGGTACTCCGCAATGCCTGCTTTGACTCCTTTCTCCCTGATGGTCTTTCCGATGACATCTGCGATGGATTTTTTGGGCAAGCCATAGGGTTTATCATAAAGAATATTAATGATCCCTTCGCTCATCGCACCGAGCGCTGCTCCCCCCGTGTTGTTGAAGAGGACAATCAGATGTTTATCCTTGACCAGACGATCGATCAAAGTGTTAAATCCATTGATGCCTCCACCATGGGCGATGCGTGTCACTTTCTCCTTGGATTTAGGGAAAGATTTCTGCGTCACCATCCAGCCATAACCATAATGCGCCCCTCCGGCAGGCACATGGGGCTTAAACAGGAGCTCTTTCATCTCTTTGGAGAGGAGTTTATCGGAATAAAGAACCTGATCCCATAAATAAAGGTCTTCCACAGTCGAATACAGGGAACCGGCTGCATAGGGGAGAGACATATCAAGGTAGGGGGCGTTGACATATTCTCCAGCTCTCTTCTCATAGCCCGCAGCCCGATTGGGGATAAGTGTGTCATGATGGTCATATCCTGTGTTTGTCATTCCCACAGGATCCAAGATGTTCGCTTTGAGTACATCCTCGTAGCTTTGACCAGAGACCTCTTCGATAATGGCACCCAAAAGAAAATATCCGGAATTGTTGTAGACATATTTGGAGCCAGGCTCGAACTCCAGGTCGCCGCTGCAGTATGTCTTCACAAATTCTTCAACAGGGTATGGATTGCGACTTACTTCGTCAAAGAAATTAGGTAATCCCGTGTAGCTGGGTATGCCGGATGTATGGGTCAACAAATGATGGATCGTTACCTTTTCTCCGGTATCCTTTCGATAGTAGGTCAAGTAATCTGAGAGCTTGCCATCCAGATCGATCTTCTCTTTTTCCACAAGCTGAAGGACCAGCATGGATGTGAACTGTTTGGTGATCGATCCAATCCTGAATTTCGTATCGGATTTATTGGGAATGCTCCACTCCATGTTGGCAAGGCCATAACCTTTTTTGAAGATCACCTTCCCGGCTTCAGAAACCAGAACAGTCCCATTAAATTGACCATATTCATGGAAAGTCCCTATGAATTCATCGATCTTAGCCGCTTTATTCTGCGCAAAAACGCTCGGGTGAATAACAATCACAAAAAGAAAAATGGCCACAGAAAATAAACACGGCGAAGACATGTTCTTTCGAAGCATACGATTCCTCCTTTTTGAGCTATCGGATAGAGTAATAACGCAACATTATACCAGAATTAAAACGTTACCGGACAAATTCCGATTTTGACCTGATCAGATAATATCTAAAACGCAATAGTATATACGGAAGAGTCACACAAATCGTTTAACCACCAAATCCCCCGAATCAAAATATCGCTTTAGAGGACATCGGAAAAATTTCCAAATCCGTGATGAAAGAAGTTTCTAGCGTATTTGCCATCACGGTCCTGGAAACGCTATCGAGGACATCCCGATAATTGACCGCTTTCAAGCTTTGTGATAAAAACAGAGCTTCGAAAAGAAACTTGAAGGAGGAATCATGAGAACCAGAGTATTAACACTGACTCTAATTTTTTCGCTAGCTTTAATCCCTGCCTGTCAGAAACAGGCTGGAGAGAGCGCGGAGCCGCTGACCTATCCTGTTTCGAACAAAATCGATCATGTCGATGACTATTTCGGGACAAAAGTGGAAGATCCTTATCGCTGGATGGAAGACGAGAAATCTGAAGAAGTAAAGAAATGGGTCGAAGCCCAGAATGCAGTGACCTTTTCCTATCTCGAGCAAATCCCTTACAGAGACAAGATACGCCAGCGGCTGACCGAGGTCTACAATTATCCCAAGCAATCATCCCCCCAGAGAGCGGGTGACTACTATTTCTTCAGCAAAAATGACGGCTTGCAGAATCAATCGGTCATCTACGTCCAAAAAGGATTGGATGGTGAGTCTGAAGTTTTCATCGATCCCAACAAGCTCTCTCCCGATGGAACTGTGAGAGTGAGGTTGACCAGTCTTTCAAAAGACAACAAATATGTGACAGTGTCCAAGTCTGAATCCGGGTCGGATTGGCGAGAGCTTCGTGTCATGGAGATAGCAACTAAAAAGGAGCTCGAAGATCGCCTGATATGGCTGAAATTCGGCGGAGCTTCCTGGTATGGGGACGGATTTTTCTACAGCGGATACGATAAACCCGAAGAAGGTCGGGAATACACAGAAGCCAACAAGTTTCAAAAGATTTTTTACCACAAGCTGGGTGATCCTCAGGAAGAAGATACGCTGATCTATGAGGATTCTGAACATCCTCTGAGGTATAAAAATGTGAGCACTACCGAAGATAAAAAATTTTTGATCCTGAACATATCCGAGGGCACACACGGCAATGAGCTCTATTATAAAGAACTCGCGAAAAAAGAAGTGGAATTCCAACCTCTGTTCAAAGGATTCGAGTTCGACAGCTATGTGATCGACAACATCGGAGACAGGTTCTTGGTTTACACAAACACCGATGCTCCTAATTATAAAGTGATTCTTATGGATCCGAAAAATCCAGGTAAAGAAAACTGGAAAACCATCATTCCGGAAAAACCAGAGGTTATGAATAGTGCCTCAACAGTCGGTCATTCCTTGTTCTGTTCATACTTGAAGGATGCCTCGACACATGTCTTCCAGTATGATTTTTCGGGAAATCTAGAGCGGGAAATCCAACTGCCAGGATTGGGTACAGCCCGCGGATTCGACGGAAAGATGGAGGATAAAATCCTGTTCTACACTTTTACTTCGTTTACATCTCCCCCAACCATCTACAAATACGAGATCGCCAGCGGAAATTCCGAAGTCTTCCACAAAACCGAGGTCCCCATCAATCCGGAAGATTTTGTAGCTAAACAGGTTTTCTACACGAGCAAGGATGGAACCCGGGTACCGATGTTCATCGTCCACATGAAGGGATTAAAACAGGATGGTACGAATCCCACTTATCTCTATGCTTATGGGGGATTCAACATCAGCAGGCTCCCCTCTTTCGATCCCACTCTCGCAGTTCTGCTCGAGAATGGAGGGATCTATGCGATGCCCAATATCCGCGGTGGCGGGGAGTACGGTGAAAAATGGCATAGGGCTGGGATGCTCTTCAATAAACAGAATGTGTTCGATGATTTTATCGCGGCGGCCGAATACCTGATCCAGGAAAAGTACACGTCCAAAGAAAGGCTGGCCATCGCGGGTGCATCGAACGGTGGACTCCTGGTTGGGGCATGTATGACCCAGCGCCCAGAACTCTATAGAGTTGCATTTCCCGCAGTTGGCGTTATGGACATGTTGCGCTACCATAAATTTACGGTTGGATGGGGCTGGGTTGTAGAATACGGCTCGAGTGACGAAGAGGAACATTTTAAAAACCTCTATTCCTATTCTCCTTTGCACAACATCAAAAGCGGCGTTTCTTATCCGGCCACCCTTGTGACCACAGCCGACCATGACGATAGAGTCGTCCCCGCCCATTCCTTCAAGTTCGCGGCCACTCTACAGGAGAAACATATGGGAAACAATCCTGTTCTCATAAGGATCGAGACTCGGTCCGGACATGGCTCGTCGAGCACCTCAAAACGCCTCGATGTCACAGCGGACAAATTCGCATTCATGTTCTACAACATGGGTTTCGAGATCCAATAAAAATCTCTGCATTGAGTCTCAATTTTTTTTGACTAATTTGTATCATTTTTGTATGGTGATCTTTGAGCAAAGGATTGAAAATTTACACAATTATTTCATAAAAAACGGAGTAAAAGTCATGAAACCTACGGTCAAACCAACAAGTCCTAATTATTCTTCAGGCCCTTGCGCCAAACATCCTGGATTTTCACTGGACGAGCTCAAGGATGCACCTCTCGGCCGTTCTCACAGGAGCGCTCTAGGAAAGGGGAAGCTGGCGGAATCGATCGAACGGACTAAAAAGATTCTGGATCTGCCCGCCGATTATCTCGTGGGCATCGTACCCGCCTCCGATACAGGCGCTTTCGAAATGGCCATGTGGTCGCTGCTGGGTGCACGGGGTGTAGATGTACTGGTCTGGGAGTCATTCAGCAAAGGTTGGGCCACAGATATCCAAAAACAGCTAAAACTGGAAAACGCCCGAGTCTTCGAGGCTGAATACGGAAAACTCCCCGAGCTTTCCCAGGTGAATTTCGATAACGATGTCGTTTTCGTCTGGAACGGCACCACCAGCGGGGTGAAGCTTCCCAACGGCGACTGGATTCCCGAAGATCGCGCCGGCCTGACGCTGTGCGATGCGACTTCTGCGATCTTCGCTATGGAAATCCCCTTTCATAAACTGGACGTCATCACCTACTCCTGGCAAAAGGTCCTGGGCGGAGAGGCTGCACACGGGATAATCATCTTATCTCCCCGTGCAGTGGAGCGATTGGAAAGTTATTCCCCCCCGTGGCCCCTCCCAAAGATTTTCCGGATGACCAAAGGCGGAAAATTGATCGAGGGAATATTCAAGGGATCGACGATCAACACACCTTCCATGCTCGCCAATGAGGATTATCTCGCCGCTCTCAATTGGGCCGAGTCGGTGGGAGGATTGACAGGTTTGATCGAGCGCAGCAACGCCAATCTTAAAGTCTGGGAAGAATTCGTCGAAAAACATGACTGGATCGATTTTCTCGCAGAAAACAAAGAGATCCGCTCCAACACAAGCGTGTGCTTTAAGGTCGACCTTCCCGAGGACAAGCTCAAAGAGATGGTGAAACTCCTCGCAGATGAGGGTGTGGCCTACGACTGCGGATCCTACCGTGATGCGCCCCCAGGGCTTCGCTTCTGGAGCGGCGCTACGGTCGAAGCATCGGACCTCGAAATCGTGACACAATGGCTCGAGTGGGCTTACAACGAAGTCGTTTAGAAAACGGATGGAGACAGAACAAATCGTTAGAGCCTAGGGATCAAGATCTTCTTCAAGGGGGCCCGTCTGTGCAGGATTATTGCCCACGCCCCAGCTTGCAGGTGACACTCCCTCAACATTCGGATTCTTAACATGACAGACTTGAAGGCGAACCTCTGGAAGATCTACCTCTACAAATTCATCAGCGAGTTCTATCTTATCGTACCCATCCTGATTCCCTACTACAAATCCAATGCGCTCAACTCCACACAGATTTTTACGATCCAGGCCGCTTATGCTCTATCAATATTGTTACTGGAGGTTCCATCGGGCTATTTGGCCGACGTTATCGGCCGGAAAAACACTCTTATCCTCGGGGCCATCTTTATGCCTGTTGGACTCGCCATATATGTCTTTACGGGCTCGTTTTTTACGTTTGTCTGCGCAGAATTCATCCTCGCAGTGGGCAACAGCATGCGTTCTGGATGTGACTCGGCCTTTATCTATGACACTGCGATCGAGCTCCAGGCCGAATCCGAATACAAAAAATACGAGGGGCGATCTGCCTTCTATACAAGGATCGGAACGGCCCTCGCTTCCGTACTTGGCGGAATCGTTGCCCTTCTATCACTCAACCTCCCCTTTTATATCAACATCGGATCCAGCCTGCTTATGCTGCCTCTGGCGCTGGCATTGGTCGAACCCAAAAGAGACACCTTGGAGTCTAAGAATCCTTTAATGGACATCCTTCGGATCGTTCGATTCAGTTATGCGAATCCGCAGTTGCGCCTGCTCATGCTTTTTTCTGCGTTGATCCTGAGTACCGGGATTATAGGTATATGGTCTTATTTTTTGTACTATGAATCTCTCGGCATAAGTGTCGGATATTTCGGTATCCTGTTTGCCGCATTTCAACTGGCAAGCGCAGTAGGATCGCGTAAAGCCCACTCACTGGAAAAATTATTAGGGACAAAAAACACGCTCCTTTTTGTCCTCTTCATAGGGGGTGTATTCCTCCTGCTCGGAAAGATCCAGTCGCCCCTGATGATACCTTTGATCTCTGCCAACGCATTTTTGTGGGGGCTCTCCTATCCTCTCTTTCTAGACCAGATGAACCGCCTGATCAAATCAGAGACCAGGGCTACAGTTCTCTCCATCGCAAATATGACCGGAAGCCTCTCCTATGTCATCCTGGCCCCTCTCTTTGGACAGCTCGTGGATAGACTCACGCTTTCCAAATCTTACCTCATCTTGGGAATTTACTTTCTCGCCATTTGTGCCGTGGCTCTATTCGCCTTTTTCCGTCTCTTTCCTCCACAGAAAACCATTTCTAAAAAAAATGGAGGGTAAGGACAATCAAACGTAACTAAGCTCAGCAAAAACCTAAAATCAGTGGGCCGGCAGAAAAGAAAGTCTAAATGTCGAAGTTTTGTGTGGCCATCGAAGCGATCTTTTGGCCGATTGAGATGGCGGCTGTAGCGGCAGGAGAAGGCGCATTGAGCACATGGATCATCCGCTCTGCCTCAACGATACGAAAGTCGTCCACCAAAGCGCCTGATGGTTCCAAGGCTTGAGCCCTTACACCTGCGCCTCCCGGACTGACATCATCAAAATCCAATTCCGGGATCAACCTCTGGAGTGCTCGAACAAAGGCCTTTTTTGAGAAGGAGCGAGCCATCTCGCCGATTCCCATCTTCCAGTAGGGCCTGATCAGTCGCAGAAATCCGGCATAGGTGAATGTCTCAAGGGTATCTTTAGCCGAAAAGCTCGTTTTTTTGTACCCCTCCCGCTTGAACGCAAGGACAGCATTGGGACCCGCCTCAACACCTCCCTGGATCATACGCGTAAAATGAACTCCCAGGAAGGGAAACGAAAGATCAGGTACTGGATAGATCAGGTTCTCTACAAGGTGCTGGCGTTCGGGAATGAGCTCGTAATACTCTCCTCGAAACGGAACGATCTTCAGTCCGGGATGAACACCACAGAGTTTGGCCACCCGGTCAGAATGAAGACCTGTGCAGTTGACTAGATTCTTGCACCTGATAGCGCCCTGGGTCGTTTCCAGGAGGAGCCCATCTGGGATACGTTTACAAAAACGAACCCGCGTATTCAGAAGTATTTCGCATCCGTTCATCCGGGCGAGCTCCGCGAACTTCTCAGTCACCAACGTATAGTCCACAATGCCGGTATCTGGAACAAACAGGCCACCGATCCCCGCCACAAAAGGTTCATATTCCTTGATCTCTTCGGCAGATAATCGGCGCAAGCCCTCCAGCCCATTCGCCCGGCCGCGTTCTTCTAGAGTATTCAACATCGGGATCTCATGATCATGAGTTGCAATGACCACTTTCCCGCAGCGTTCATTCGCGATCCCATGTTCTGTACAGAACCGGTACATCGCTTCGCGCCCTTCGACACAGTTCCTGGCCTTCAGGGATCCCGGTTTGTAATAAAGGCCCGAATGGATAACACCGCTGTTGTTTCCCGTTTGATGGGCGGCCAGCTTTGATTCGGCTTCAAGAAGAACAACGGAAACATCCCTGTCCTTTGTGAGTGCCATTGCCGTGGCACAGCCGATAATCCCCCCTCCTAAGATCGTAACATCATGCTGTTTTTTATCCACGTGACAATCTATTATCCACTATACCTCTTGTATTGGCTACACTCTCTATTATTTATTGATGCGCTTGTTATCTGCCAGCTGGAAACTCCCTATGGGGACTAACTTTATCCTACATCAACCCCCGTTTTTTCAAAAGGGGCTCCACGCTGGGTTCGGCTCCTCTGAAACGGACATAGAGGGTCATGGGATCCTCAGTGCCGCCTCGAGCCAGGATGTTCTCTCTGAATGCAGTGGCTGTTTTCTGGTCGAACAGGCTCGATTCCTTGAATGCCTGGAAGGCATCCGAATCGAGGACTTCTGCCCAAATGTAGCTGTAATACCCAGAAGAGTAGCCGCCGCTGAAGATGTGATTGAAATAGGGGCTCCTATAGCGAACCACAATCTCCGGAATCAGACCGATACGATCCATGGATGCGGTCTCGAATTTGTCTGCATCCTGGAGATCGGTCACTTCCAGCGTGTGCCAGTCCATATCGAGGTATGAGGCCGCAAGATATTCAACGGTCGCAAAACCCTGGTTGAACGTCCCGGTTTTTTTCAGTTTATCGATAAGCTCTTGGGGGATGACCTCTGTGGTCTCGTAATGTTTTGCGTAGGCTTTGAGCACTTCGGGTTCGAACACCCAGTTTTCCATGATCTGAGAGGGCAGCTCCACAAAATCTCTCGGTACGGATGTCCCAGAAAGCCTGTTGTAAGTGGAGTCGGAAAGGAGGCCGTGGAGGGCATGTCCGAACTCATGGAAGAGTGTTCCCACATTTTCCGAGCTGATCAACGCCGGCTTGTCACCCGTGGGCTTGGGGAAATTCCCGTTGTTCGTGATAATGGGATAGATATCCACGCCGCCCAACCGCGACTGCTTCTGCAAAGCATTCATCCAGGCGCCTCCTCTTTTGCTCGCTCTCGGGTAATAATCCGTATAGAGAATTCCTATATGGGAGCCGTCCGCTTCCTTCACTTCGAAGACCTTCACATCCTCATGATATTTCGGGATATCATGCCTTTCCACAAATTGAATACCCCAGAGTTTATTCGCCAAGAAAAAGGCTCCCTCTCTCACATTGTCGAGCTCGAAGTATGGCTTCAACATCTCCTCATCAAGGTCAAATTTAGCTTTTTTAAGCTTTTCTGTGTAGTACCACCAATCCCAAGGTTCCAGCTTAAAATTCCCGCCTTCTTTATCGATCATAGTCTGCAGGTCATTGGCTTCTTTTTTTGCCATCTTCAAGGCAGGCTTCCAGAGTTGATCGAGCAAGCCATACACATTCTCGGGTACCTTGGCCATGTTATCTTCCAGGACATAATGGGCGTGGGTTTTATAACCCAGGAGATTCGCTCTTTCCACCCGCAGTGCCGCCATCTTAGCCAGGTTCGCTTTATTGTCCAGCTCATCATCGTGGTTCCCTTTGTTGATATAGGCTTTAAATATCTTTTCCCTGAGCTCCCGTTTTTCAGAATACTGAAGGAAGGGGATCATGCTGGGTTTGTGGATCGTAAAAACCCACTTCCCATCATATCCTCGTTCCTCAGCGGCTTCTGCGGCAGCGCTTATGACGGCCTCGGGCAGGCCGGCCAGGTCATCCTCGTCCTTGATTACCATTTCGAACCGATTCGTTTCCTTCAAAACATTTTGGCCGAACTTGATGGAGAGAAGAGAAAGCTCCTCGTTGATCTCCCTGAACCTCGCCTTTTTTTCTTCATCCAGGTTTGCCCCCCCACGCATAAAATCCTTGTAGTACTTTTCAAGAAGCATGGCTTGCTCTGCATTTAGATCCAGATCGTCCTTCTCTTCGTATACGGCTTTGATCCTCTCGAATAGCTTGGCATTCAGCATAATATCATCATTGTGCTTGGACCTCAGCGGTGCCATCTCCTCGTTGATGGCCTGCATATTGTCATTGGTCATCGAATCGTTTAAAACATCAAAGGTGTTACTAACTCTTCGTAACAGATCTCCAGTGCCCTCCAAGGCTTCTATTGTGTTTTCGAAAGTCGGGGCTTCGGGATTATTCGCGATCGCATCTGTCTCCGCCTTCTCCTGCTTGATGCCTTCCTTGAAGGCGGGGACATAATGTTCTTCCTCTATCCTGTCAAAAGCAGGAACGCCATGGGGCGTACGGAATTCTGCAAAAAACGGATTTTCAATCTCTGTTTTTTCGGCCGGTTGTTCGGAACAGGCGAAGAATAACAGGCAAAAACCGAGGGATAATAAGAGGATATGTTTCATTTCTCTGCTCCTTAAAAAAGATATTTGGAGAGACTTCTGAGCCTCTCGAACAGATGGAAATATTTAGTATAAACAAAAGACATAAAAATTCAAAATCTTTTGCTTATTGTGGAGCTTTCCGAGGCCGCATCAAACCTCAAATGAGGGCCGACATCATCGCTTTCCCCGGAAATCCATTGGAGAACATCCTGACTTTACGGGACGTTCAATTCGTCATGAAGGACGGAAAGGTCTACAATAACCTCACACTCTAATCATGATCCCCCGAAATCAATACTCACAGCTATGTAATTATTCTTCGATACGTGTTCCCTCTATTTCCATTCCCATAGATTCGAGAATGCATTTGTTGAACTTGCCCGACTCGTCTTTAACAAAGGATATAATAAAATACTGGCCATCGTCTGTAGTGGCCTCGAATTTCCATTCCTCTCCTTCCATAGGAACGATCTCGGCGGGCGTTTCACCCTCTGGTGCACCCCAAAATTTTTCTTCTTCCACCCAGAATTTGACAGTCATAACATCGGCATCCATTTGGAATTCATAGGTGCCCACAATAGGGCCATACTTCTTGGCGAGATCATCCCCCATGGAAAAAGCAAGGGGGCTAAAAACCATCAACATGAGCACACTGCAGATAATGACTGCATTGACCTTCTTCTTTCCTAATTTCTCCATTTTACCTCCTAGTAAAGCGGAATTGTTTTATACTCACTATTACGCATGCCGGTCGGAAAAGTTACGTTCAAGGCTCCGCCTTTCGGTACTTCACTTTTCCACCGATGATTGTGTAAACCACTTCGGTGTCCAGGATCTCATCTTCCGGAATCGTCAAAAGATCTTTGGAGAAGACAGTTATATCTGCCAACTTTCCGGGCTCTAAAGATCCCTTGATATTCTCTTCAAACGCTGCGAATGCGGGATGGAGCGTGTAAGTCTCCAAAGCTTGCTGCCGTGTGAGTTTTTGTTCGGGGAAAAACACTTCGCCATTCGCCATTTTTCTCGTCACAGTCGCGTAAAAGTTAGCGACAGGATCGATGTCCTCGACTGGAGGGTCTGTTCCGTTGACAACAACAATTCCTGACTTTAGCATGGTTTGGTAAAGATACCCTCTTTCCCGTGCCCTCTTTTCTCCCAGCCTTTTGATGACCCAGGGGCCATCCGACGTGGCGAAAATCCCCCGGACCGAAGCGATGACTCCGAGCTGGGCGAAACGTTTGAGGTCTTCGGGATGCACAACCTGGCAGTGTTCGACCCTCCACCGGAAGTCTTTTTTGTCTGGATTTTTTCGGAATATGTCTTCATAGATGTTTAATAATTCCCGGGTTGCTCTGTCTCCGATTCCCTGGATAGCCATCTGATAGCCGTGCTGGGCAGCCAGCTCTGCAGACTGCCGGATCTCATCAACGGGGATCACATTAAATCCCAGACTCCTCGGCATATCACTGTAAGGCTCGAGAAGCCAACCCCCATGAGTTCCAAGGGCGCCGTCCAGAACTCTCTCTCCGATCATCCGTACAGTCAAATACCCATTCCCATAACCGACCATTCGGTATTCCGCAAGTTTTGCCTGCATGACCTCACTGGGCTCATCGATGGCCACATAGAGACGCAGGGGAAGATTTTCCTCATCCGCCATGGTTTTCATCAGATCCACGATGGCAAAAGTCTCGCCCATATCATGAAAGGTGGTTATGCCGTTGGCTATGGCTTCTTCTCCGGCAAGTTCGACCTGCAGGCGTAATTCTTTTTCGATAACCTCAGAGGGACGTTGTTGGCGGTAATCGGCATATTTTTCCCTCACCACATCTTGCGCCGTTTCTCTTAGCATCCCAGTAGGCTCGCCTCCGCCATCCCGGACAATCTCGCCTCCCGGAGGGTCAGGGGTGTCTCTCGTGATATTGCAGAACTCAAGCGCTGCGGCATTGACAAAGATCCCATGTCCGCTGACATGGATCAGCATCACTGGATTTTGAGGACTAACGGCACTCAATTCGTGATGAACAGGAAGTCCCTCTATGCTGGGTGAAGGAGTTTTTTCCCATTTATCTTGATGCCACCCGCGTCCGACAATCCATTCGCCCGGCTTTACCTTTTTTACCGCTGCAGCGACCAGATCGACGATTTCTTCCCACGTTTGTGGCTTTCGCAAATCGACTCCCATCAGAGATTCTCCAAGAGTCATGTAATGTCCGTGGCCATCGATGAGCCCCGGGACAGCAAGTTTCCCTTCAAGATCGATGACTTCTGTACTCTCTTCGATATAGGGCTCGATATCCCTATCACTCCCGACAGCCAAAAGGCGATCGCCCCGGGCTGCTAATGCCTCAACCTGGGAACGTGTCGAATCCATGGTCAGAATCTTCCCATTCCGAAGAACAAAGTCTGCCTCCTCCTCTGGAGCTTTTTGTTTACATCCCCAAACCATGCCCAGAATCCCGCATAGAGCAATCCAAACGATGATATATCTCATCGGTTCTCCTCTTGTTCCAGTGGTCTTTACCCATTTTATTGATAATATTGAGTTGAGCAAGTGGATTTTTTTCAGGCCATTAAGAATCGTCAGAATTATCTCTATCCGAAAACCCGATAAAGACTTCTACGTAAACTATAGTGGATTCCATTACCTGAATATTTTTCGATCAGGAGACACAAGATGAAAAAAGAAGCAAGACTGATCATACTGATCCCGGTAATAATGATGCTCTCTATCCAGACTGATTATGCCAGTGAAGAAAAAGTGCCTGTTCACATCACGCATCTGGAAAAGAGCCTTTACAGGATCACCTACACACTGCCCTACACGTTTGTCCATCTTGCTTCCATCGGCAAAGATGGTGTCTTTCTCATCGATACAGGAGTGGAAAAAACTGCTCAAGAACTACTTCCTAAACTTAAAAAGATCGGAAACAAAAATGTCACTTTTATCCTCAACACCCATGCCCACCAGGATCATATCGGCGGCAATCCTGTGTTCGCGGGGGAAGCTCCGATCCTTGCGCACATCAATGTCAGAAAAAGGTATTCTTCTCCCGATTCTTCGTCCTCGGGCCCCCAAAAAAAGGGAGCCCCAACGATCACGTTCGAAGACACCATCACTCTTTACATGAATGGTCAAACCATCATTGTTCAGCATGTTCCCAGCGGGCATACGGATGGAGATGTCAGCGTTTACTTTCCGGAATCCAAGATCCTCTTTATTGGCGATCTGATCATTCCTGGAAGATTTTCTACTGTTGACTTGGAATTAGGGGGAGATGTTGACGGGTTTCTGATGAACCTCAAATCCTTGATCACTGAATATCCGGATGACACCCGGTACATTCCTACCCATGGAAGTGAGCACACGAAAGAAGAATTGAAACATTATTACAATGCTTTTGCCGAGACTTACTCTCCCATCAAAGAAGAGCTTAAACAAGGAAAAACCGTCCAGCAAATCGTCGAAAGCCGCATTTTCGACAATTACAGAGACTGGCTAAGAAAAGAACACTGGGTGGAAGTCATTTTAAAGAAAGGGAAAAACAGCAAGACTTAGAGAGAAGTATTGGATCCATTATTTGCATTCAGAACGAAAAACAGAGAAAATAGGCATCTCTGAAACAAAACATGCCTATTATTTCAGCTGCGCATAAAACAACGCGATTCAATCCACGCTCCTTAATCCGAAGGATTTTTTCCACAATATTTTTATTAGCAATGGCCCTTAATCCCTTTTTTTTTGCAGAAAACGTCTCTTATGAGAAGCCGCAGGAAAAAAAAGGGAATCCGACTGCGTTCATCCTTGAAAATACAAGCCGAGTCTGTGATGAGTTCTTCTCCCCCTTCGACGAAACCGACAGACAAAAACTCAGCCTGATCGAGCAGCGAATAACGGGAATTTACGGCGAATTCCGGAGAAGCTACAAACCGGGACATCATCATGCGGGCCTCGATTTAAGGGGCGAGTTCAACGAAAAGGTCTTTGCTATCGGTTTCGGTTGGGTTGTACAGATCTTTCGGCAATTTCCCCACCGATCTGTCGTCATCGAGCACCACCTTCCTGATGGGAACATTCTTTACTCCATGTACGTCCATGTGGAGGACATTCAAGTCCGCGTCGGAGACTGGGTTGACGCCCACACTCACCTGGCACGTTTATTCAATGAAGAAGAGCTGGAAAAGGCCGATTACGGTACATCCAACCACCTCCACCTCGAGATCCGAAAAACACTCGCTGATAGAGGCCGGGCTAGCTATGCCAGCATGAGTATGTCAGAGCTCAACAAGGCCTGCATGAATCCGCTAAAATTTTTCAAAGACCATCTGAAATAAAGCGGTGAATCAACAAAGAAGGCGACACACGTGAAGGCTACGAAAACTTGAGTTCAGGAGGATTAAAGACATGATCACTGTGGAAGGCATTCTGAAAAAACTCAAGGAGAAATCAAGACCCGACCAATTGGAAGGAATGGCCCGGTATGGAATATCCACGGAAGGACGATTGGGAGTCAAGGTCCCCGACCTGCGGGAGATCGCCAAGGAAGTCGGGAAGGACCATGCGCTCGCCCTTGAGTTGTGGAAGACGGGAATTCCGGATGCCCAGATCGTCGCAGCATTAGTGGGCGAGCCTGAAAAATTGACAGAAGCCCAGATGGAGGATTGGGTGAAGGACTTCAATTCCTGGGATGTCTGCGATCAAGTCTGTATGAATCTGTTCGACAAGAGCCCGCTCGCCATAAAGAAGATTCACGACTGGTCCAAACGAAAGGAGGAATTCGTTAAAAGGGCGGCCTTTGCGCTCGTCGCCTGTTTGGCCTGGCACAACAAAGGAGCCGGAGACGAGACATTCATTCAGCTATTCCCAGTCATTAAACAGGGAGCTACAGATGAACGCAATTTTGTGAGAAAATCCGTGAACTGGGCACTAAGACACATCGGTAAAAGGAACATCAACCTGAATAAAACCGCCATAAAAGTGGCTGAGGAGATCAAAGAGATGGATTCAAAAGCCGCCCGATGGATCGCATCCGATGCTTTAAGAGAGCTCAATAGCGAAAATGTCCAGAGGCGGCTTAAAAATTGAGGGATCTTCTATAGATCGCATGAACATTATGTCCTTACTGAAAACATGAAACACGACAACATACCGGATCTTCTCAAGATAGAAACCTCTCCGCAATCCCTGGATTATATTCAAAACAAAAAACAATTCCAGCTACACTCCCTTCTCACCGAACAAAGGCATCCGAAAACATGGGATCTGAGCTTCGTTATCAAAAATAACATCGGAGAAGGATTGCGACAGATCTTCTCTGTGGATGAAGACATCTCTCAAAGACTCGCAGAATTAGCCAAGGATCCCTCTGTCCTCAAACAAGCTGCCCAAGCTATCAGCCGTGCTATCACCGAAGGGAAAAAGATCTACATCTATGGCTGTGGTTCAACAGGACGACTGGCTAAACAGATGGAAAGCGCTGTATGGCGACCCTTCTGGCGAAAGCTAAAAACAAAAAAAGGATTCGGGGCTAAATTGAAGGCCTCTATTCCCGAAGATATCGAAGACCGGCTTATCGGTGAGATGACGGGAGGCGACCGGGCGCTCATCAGCGCCCTGGAGGGATTCGAAGACCTCGAGCTTGTGGGAAAGCGCCAGCTCCTTGAGAGAGGTGTTGAGAAGGGGGATGCCGTGTTTTGTATCACAGAGGGGGGAGAGACTTCTTCTGTGATCGGGACGATCCTGGCAGCACTGGATCAGTATGGAACCCTAGCGGAAAATACGACTCAAGTCGCAAAAAATCATCTGTATTTTATCTACAACAATCCCAATGAGGTGTTGTTTCCCTTCAACAGAAGCCGTGCTGTGCTCGAAGATCCGGCCATCACTAAGATCAACCTGACAACCGGCCCTCAAGCGATCACTGGGTCCACACGCATGCAAGCCACCACTGTGGAAACATTCACAATGGGGATCATTTTGGAATTTGGCATATGGGGAGCGTTAAAGGAGTTTCTCACCGATGAAGAGCTCGTCCATCTGGGTTTCGCAAAAAAAGCCTCCTGGGAAGAGAGATTGCTGGATTTTAAAAACCTCAAAGATCTGCTAATGGACTCTTTGAGTAAAATTGAGCGCCTGACGGCTTTGGAATCCAAAACTTATAAAAACGGGAATTTTGTCACGTATTTTGCCAACAATGCCCTGATCACGGTTTTCATCGATTGTGCCGAAAGAAGCCCCACATTCCACCTCTATCCCTTGGATACGGTTCAGGCTAAACAAAGGAACTGCTGGATCCAGGTGTGGACAGAAGGTCAGGATCTGGATGAAGCGTGGATTAATTTTTTGGGGAGGGAGTTCCACGGGCTCGATGACAAATTTTACAAGGCCTATTTTCTCGACAACATCAAAGATTGCTACCTGAAGGATGCGGCCTTAAGAAGCCTCTCTCAGGCGGGAAACGACCAAAAGGAGCTCTACGATTTTTCATTTGCAGAACAAAACATCGAGACAAGAGGACCTCAAAAGGGAGATTTGGGAGTTTGTGTGTGTTTGGATGATGAGATCGATAAACTCGCCGTGACCGAGTCGCCGTTTTTTCGATATATTCACCTCTTTAAAGAAACTAGGGCTGCTTCAGCTCTTATCCTGATCGGTAACAGGAAACCGGATGAGATCCAAAACATCATAAGCCAGCTGAACCTTGGCCTGGATAAGGATGTGATTATTCATTTCAACTTACCGGATGAGGGCGATCCTTTGGGCATTAAAAAACAGATTTTACTTAAAATGCTCTTGAATGGACATTCGACAGCTGTGATGGCCAGATTGGGCAGGGTTGTGGGGAACACGATGACCCATGTCAATCCCAGTAATCTCAAACTGATCGGAAGGGCGACATACCTTATCCAAAGCCATGTGAACGACACCATATCCGCAGAAGATTGGTGTCAGAAATATGGTCAGACAGAATCCATCTCTTATGCGGAAGCCAATGCTGTATTGTTCGAGGCCATGGAATTCGTGGCCAAGCAGGATGAACAGATCAGCGAAGTGGAGCTTTCCATTATTCGGATACTGGAGGCCCTCAAGAGTAAAGGATTTATCCGTTGGGAAGAGGCGGTCTCTGTGCACCAAGATATCAGACTCGAAGGCTTCCTTGAACAACACAACCCGAATCTGCGCCCAAAAAAAGAAAGCGGATGAAACAACCACAAATCGAAATGATATGAAAAACAACGGAACCTAGGGATACGTATGGGATTTTCAATAATCGATACCATTATAGTGGTCCTGTACATGGCAGGAGTGACTGTGATCGGCCTGGTCGTTTCCGGCAGGCAGCGGACCACAACAGATTATTTTCTCGGCGGCCACCAGATCCCCTGGTGGGCCGTGCTGTTCTCAGTGGTGGCCACAGAGACGAGCACTCTTACTTTTATCAGTATTCCGGCGGTCGCATACGGAGGAAGCCTGACCTTCCTGCAGATCACCTTCGGTTATATCCTGGGGAGGACGCTGGTGAGCATCCTTTTCCTGCCCCGATATTTTAAGGGACAGCTGCAGACCGCCTATCAATTCCTGGGCGAACGGTTCGGCAGCAGCATGCGGAACATCACCAGCTCGACCTTCATGGTCACACGCTTGCTGGCCGACGGCGTGCGTCTTTTTGCCTCGGCTATCCCTATTGCCATTATTCTGCGCCTTGCAGGCGTTCCTATCTCCGACCTGGAGATCTACTTTCTGTCGATCCTTATCATCGCAGGGATAACCGTGATCTACACGATCCTTGGCGGCATCAAAGCCGTTGTGTGGATGGATGTCATCCAGATGTGTGTTTATATCGGGGGAGCAGTGCTCGCCGTGGGAATACTGGTATCTCGGCTACCCCAGGGATTTAGTGGTTTATTCCATCTTGCTCAAAACTCTGGGAAGCTCCAATTCATCCACTTTGGCTTCGATATGAATCTCAGGGATTTTTTAGCTCAACCCTACACGTTCCTGACTGCACTCGTGGGAGGAGCGATCTTTTCCATAGCTTCCCATGGGACAGACCAGCTCATCGTGCAGCGACTCCTTACGACTAAAAACCTGCGCTCGAGCCAGAAGGCACTCATCGGCAGCGGGATCGTCGTGTTCTGTCAATTTGCCCTGTTTTTGTTTATCGGACTTCTCCTTTTCGGATTCTACAATGGCCTCTCCCCCGAACAACTTGGACTGACTACCGCAGACGAGGTGTTTGCAAAATTCATCGTCCAGGAGCTCCCTCCCGGTTTCTCCGGTCTCATCGTTGCAGCGATCCTGGCAGCGGCGATGAGCACTCTGTCATCCTCCATCAACTCCCTGGCCTCTGCAACAACGCTGGACCTTTACAAGCCCTACTGGGGCAAGAACAATCCCCCGAAAAAAGATCTCCGAATCTCCCGAACGATCTCTATTCTTTGGGGCGTGATCCTTACAGGGTCTGCTTTTGTGTTTGCCATCCTCCAGCTCCAATCGGCACACGATCGGCCAGCTGTCGTTGAACTGGGGCTGGGGATCGCATCCTACACGTATGGAGGTCTGCTGGGAGTGTTCGCGCTCGGTTTTCTCACAAAAAAGGTCGAACGCACAGACGCCATTATTGGATTCTTCGCCGGGCTGATTGCCCTGCTCTTTTTGGTCAAAGGTCCCGTACAAGACTTGCTCCCGGGACAGGGATTGACGATCGCCTGGCCGCTCTACACAGTGATCGGCAGTGTCATCGTGATTGTGACAGGGTATAGCTCGTTTCTCTTTCGAAGCGCCTTAAACAGAGGAGAAGTATAATTCAGGAATAAAAACGACAGACTCCAGGATCTTATCCGAAAGGAAATGGCTTCCCTCTAAAACTCTAGGCGCCGGGATAGACTCATTCAGAACCTGTACCCGAAACCGGCATAGAGAAAAAAACCTCCAATATTTACAGCCTCTTCCAGTGGTTTTACCGAGCAATAACTGTATCGTCCGCCCATCTCTAAGCGAAATCTTCGGACAGGGAAGAGGAAACCCGCTTCTCCGATAACTGCAATCCCGGTATCCGTTACAGTGCCTATCTTATTGTGCTCTCTGAGAAAATTAGGACCGGCACCTACACCAACGAAGGGATGAACCCATCTGAGAGGGGCATAAAACCGAACACCGACATCGAGGGACCAAACATTCAGTTGTGTTTCTGCTCCGGTAAATGTGAGCTCTCCCGTCGAAGACAGATACCACACACCGGCCCGTGCTGTGACGACATCGTTCAGCTTCCAGCTCACCTCTCCGCCCCATTGGAAGCTGTTCCCATAGATATTCTTGAAATCCTGATCGATAGGAATAAAAGGCCCGCCGGATATCCTGAATGCGAATTTTTGAGCGTTCGCCAATCCTGTCATTGTCACAACAATTAGAATTACCAAGATCGTTTTTTTCACTTTATCACTCCACAAGAAATATTCTCTGTATCCAATTCTTATACCATTATAGAGCTTATTGTTTTGATCTGCAAAAAATATGCCAGGACAGAGGGATAATACACCCCAAGATACTCATTGAAGTAAAGTCCCAAAAAGGATATGTTAGTGTAAATAATCTTAAAAAAAAAATCGAAAACTGACTTAATAAGGAGATTCACAATGAGGCACCGCAAAATCTTCCGTTTTTCGAGTATGGTTTTTCTTTTATTGCTTTTCTCTCTGATTATGGCCGACCGGGCAGTTGCTGCCGAAGAGGATGTATTTGCAGATCCCGAAAGCCTCGTGCGAGGTTTGTACGCGGCCGTTACGTTTGATGTGGGAAGCGATCCTGACTGGGATTACGTAAGGAAGTTTTTCATTCCGGAAGCTGTTATTGCTGTGAGGATGACTCGAACCTCTATGGCTATCCTGAATGTCGAGGAATTCTTGAAGTGGTTCGATGATGACTTCAAAAAATACAAAATGAAGGAAAGAGGATTCGAGGAGACGATCGAAAAGATCAAGCTGACTGTGTTCGGAGATATGGCTCACTGTTTTGTGGTCTACAAAGCAAGGCTTAAAACTCCCGAAGATTCTCCGGGCCAACTCGGGTTGGACAGCTGGGGCCTGATGAAAAAAGACGGGCGCTGGTGGATCGTTTCCGTATCGAACGATGTCGTCACCCCTCAAAGACCGCTCCCTGAAGAATTGCGGAAATGAGTACTTGAGAGAGAGTGAATCTTCTTTACTGATTTTAGGTTAACGAAAGTCAAGTTTTAAGTTTTAAATCTCATTATAAATCCCAATTTTGAGTCACATCCAAACCTGGTCCTGCAAACCCAAAAGGTGGATAAGAGATGACCGAAATTCATCTCTCAATTCACCTCAAAAGGCGATTTACCCAGATCGAACAATTTTTCATAATAACATCAAGAAAGGCTGAGGCACTTTAATCAGAAGAGCTTACGGATGAAAGAAAGTCGGAAAGAAAAGCGGTTTAATGAAGAAAACAGAGTCATTATTGAATATTTCCCAGAAGGTGTGGAACCCGGACAGGTTAAAACGATAAACGCGTTAACCCAAGATCTATCTATTGGCGGTGCAAAAATATTGACGGATAAATTTTTTCCGACCGGCAGTATTCTTAATATTACTCTCACCTTATCGAAATCGAAGCAAATAGTAAAACTTCAGGGAGAAGTGAAATGGGTGAGGAATCTTTATGACGACGAATTGTATGAAATTGGCATCGAATTTCTGCATGACATATCCAAAACGGTCTTAGCCCTCATAGGGCATCTCTATGGCAAGGAAAAAGGGATCCCATCTATCATGAACACCTGAGGTCCACAGAACCAGGGAATGTTCTGGTCAATTCTTTAAGCATAAAAAAACCCGGCAACGACCTACTCTCCCACTCTGCCCCCAGAGCAGTACCATCGGCACTGAAGAGCTTAACTTCCGTGTTCGGAATGGGAACGGGTGTGGCCTCTCCGTTATGGTTGCCGGGAATTATTCCGTTTGATAACTTAAATAAGTCTTTCTCTCCGTTACGGTATTTGCCCTGAATAAACTTTATGGTCAAGCCTCACGGTCTATTAGTACTGGTTAGCTAAATCCATCACTGGAATTACACATCCAGCCTATCAACCTCGTCGTCTACAAGGGACCTTTAGTCCCCCGA
>JASFPP010000039.1:0-22669 GCA_050115915.1 Candidatus Aminicenantota bacterium | reverse complement strand
TTGTGCTTCTTTCTCCTTATCCTTTTGTTTCTTTGCGCGTTCCTCCTGATTTTTCAGGTACCGATCCCTGTCGAAATAGATCTCTCCCTCGATGATAGTCATGTCGCAACGCGCGTAAGCACTCATGGGGTGCTCGTTAAAAATGGCGATATCCGCATGCTTTCCGACCTCCAAGCTGCCCACGATTCGATCGACACCCAGTTGAATCGCAGGGTTAATCGTCACGAGCTTTAGAGCCTCATCTTCTGTGAGCTCTCCGTACTTGATTGTTTTGGCAGCATCGTTGAACAGCCTCCGGATCCGTTCACCGCTGTCCGAGTTTATGGAGACGACAATGCCCTGTTTGGCGCAGTATCCGGCATTGTAGGCAATGCCCTCTGCTGCCTCAACCTTATACGCCCAATTATCTGCAAAAATAGAGATACCGATGTTTTCAGCAACGATCTCTTTGGCGATTTTATACGCCTCCCAGGCATGTTCAAAACAAATGATTTTAAACCCGAATTCTTTGGATAACTTGATGAACTCGAGCGTTTCATCGGCCCGGTATGTGTGGCAGCGTGCGTACATGTCCCCTCTGAGCATATCAGCCAGTGCTTCCATCTTTAAGTCTTTTCGAGGGGGGATCAGGGGGTGCGATGACTTTTTGGCTTTTTTTGTTATCTCATAGCGGTGCCATTGCTCCATGTAATTTTTCGCCTTGAGAAACTCGCGGCGGATGATCGCATTCACTCCCATGCGCGTCTGAGGATAGCGAAGCGTTGTTGTCTGTCCTTGCCGGTTGGATTGTTTGGGATTCTCCCCTAGAGCGAACTTCAGAGTTCTGTAGGCTTCAGGCACAAGCATCTCTTCGGATGTCTTTCCCCACTTGGTCTTGATGACGACGTTCTCACCACCAATGGGATTTCCGCTTCCATGCATCGTGTGAGTCATTGTAACTCCGCCAGTTATCGCGGTGTATATCGATGTATCCTCGGCGTTGAGGACATCTCTCATCTTTACTTCTGAAGATATCGTTTCTGCACTTTCATTGGTTCCTGAAAGGCCGATATGTGAATGGGAATCGATCAATCCCGGGATAACATACTTTCCCGTGGCATCGACCACCGGTACATCCTCCGGGGCCTGGATGTTTTGACCGATCTCTTCGATGAGACCATTTTTGATTAGAATATCTCCGTTTGGAATTGTTCCTTTAGTAACAGTCAGTATTGTCCCATTTTTTATAAGAAGGTCTTGCGCATGGACTTTGCTAATACAAAGAAAAAAAAGGGTCCCCAAGAAAGTGAACAAGATTGTTTTTTGAAAATGCCTCATGGTTTTTCTCCTATAAAGAGGACTCCGGTACTCTCGTCGCTCTCAGCTGAGCACTCATTTGCATGACGGATAGGCTTCCTTCTATCTGATCTGTGTCTGCGGTTCCACTAAAATCCATGCTGACCGATTCTCCCATGATGTTGGCGCTAATCGTAAAGGTCAGGTCTTTCCCGCTTAACGTGCCGTCTGTGATCTCCCATTTTCCCATCTCTGTAGAGATCGTGCCGCTCACCTCAGTCCCGTCCTGGTTCAGCTCAATAGTGGCTTC
The DNA here is from genome assembly GCA_050115915.1 of Candidatus Aminicenantota bacterium. Lineage (GTDB taxonomy): Bacteria > Acidobacteriota > Aminicenantia > Aminicenantales > Aminicenantaceae > WTAW01. The sequence goes on along the minus strand of JASFPP010000039.1, from coordinate 21,084 downwards.
CATGCTGCCCATCGCACTCGTGAATTCCCCTTGCCATTTTCCCGAGATGTCCACCTGAGCTTTTGCCGCTTCTCCTTTCTCTGCAGCCTGTTTGATTGTGAATGAGATTCCATCCACAAAAACTCTCCGCACTTGCGATTTCTCGTCAAACATCTCGCCCGATGTCAGGACGATGTTAGCAATCTTTCCTTGTTCTAGGCTGCCCAGGACATTATCTATCCCCAGTGCTCGAGCTGGGTGCATCGTCATCGCTTTGAGTGCTTCCTCCTTCGGCAGACCGACTTCGATCGCTTTTTTTGCATTTTTCAGTATATCGGAAGGTTTGGATAGCCCATTGGATGTTAAAGCAAAAGGAATCCCCTCCTTATAGAGGTTGTATGCGTTTGCTGGATAGATCTCTTCCTCGGCCTTTTTCTTCAAGTCTTCGCCCGTGTTTACGAATTTGCTCGTAAAAGGTGGAGTGAATTTCAGGGATACTAAAAGCGGCGCCTTAGTCTTTTTAATAAGCCCGGCTACTCTCCAAGCTTCATTCGCCCCGCTGATATAGGCGTTGAGTTTGAATTCAGAAGCAAGACGAACTGCCCGTTTGATATCCTCTTGATTGGCGCAGTTAAAAACGACCGGTTTTTTACTGACCACATAAGGAATAAGAGTTTCAAAGAAAGGATCGAATGTGGGCCTTTTTAGGCCGAGGGGCGATTGGGCATACCGTGTTGAATGGAGGTGATAGTGTTCAACGTCCAGAAAGGCCTGTCTGAGCACAGACATTGTGCCCATCAAACTCGAGGGGTATTCCCTTCTGGCCGTAACAAAATTGACATGAAGACCAAAGGGATTTCCCAAGACCATCCGGTTCTTTTTATCACTATTCAGATTAACGATGACACTCTGCCCTGCAAAGATATTTTTATCTGGCGCTAAACAGGAAGTCGTGATTCCTATTGTCCTCAATCCCTCGAGGACGTTCTTTTTCGGCACAAGATAGTCGAATGCCATCCAATCTGCTTTTTGCCAACTGGGTCTATCGGCCGGCTTTGTAGAGGACTCTTGACTTCGACTCGGTTGTTCGGGCTTAGGAGTCACGATCATAAGATTTGAGTGTGCGTCGATGAGTCCAGGGTACGCATAAAGTCCTTTGGCATCGATAATCTCCGCCTCTTCGGGAATTGGAATACTGGCCTTGGGGCCTATCGCCTCGATCAACCCATTACGAATGATAATAACGCCCTTGTCGACCTGAGAGCCGTTCATAGGAATGATCGTGCAATCCACAATGGCATAGGTCGGGCTGAGATCAGCAAAAGATAGGCAAACCAAGGCGAATGTGATGAAGAGGATTAAACAGAGTCGCATTTCTAAGGATTTCATGTTCCTCCTTTCAGATAAGAACTTACATCCACACATAGCCCCACCCACCTTTGTTAACGAGACGAATAATATTATCAGATTCATTTTTATTGGTAAACAGAATTCGCGTCCTGCTTAAGAACATGGTGAGGATTCTGAAATACGAGGGATACACTTGCGTAATTTAGCTTTATTGAATAGTATGGGCTGAAAGATTATGAGAAAAGGTGTGCAGAAGATCTACACAGAAGTGGCGGAGTCCTATGAGTCCATCAATCATGTCTTGACGCTAGGCCTGGATATCTTATGGAGGAAAAAAGCTGTTCGATCCATAACAGCTGCACAAGATCAGTACTGGTTGGACGTATGCAGCGGGACGGGGGAGATGACCCGCAACCTATCTCGGAGGGCACATGCCTCAACATCCATCTTTTCCGTGGATTTCAGTTTCCCTATGTTATCGCACGCAGTTAAAAAAAACTACAAAAATAAAGTCCATTTTATGATTGCTGATGTGGCCCATCTCCCCTTTCCTGATGGATCATTCGACCTTGTCACCATCTCATTTTCAATCCGGAATCTAAACTTGAATCGTGATGAGTTGCTCGTTCATCTCAGAGAATTTCACCGGATCCTCAAACCCGGGGGTCATTTTCTCAACCTTGAAACCAGTCAACCTTCATCCAGATTTCTCCGCAAGCTTTTTCATTTCTATATCCGGAAAATCGTTAGGCCTGTTGGTTCTTTCCTATCTGGCTCTAAAGCAGGGTATGGATATCTGGCCTATACAGTTCCCCGTTTCTATCCTCCAAGAGAATTTTCTTCTCTGATCCTGGATGCCGGATTTTCAAATGTCGAGCACCGTTCGACTTTTCTGAGCTTCGCCGCCATTCATCTCGCGACCAAGTGACTCGGTTGACGCAAAGAAAAAGTTTACGAATAGAGCGCAATTGAGTATGATAAAAAACCCTTTCCAAGAGAAGGATACAATGTTTAAAACAGCGCTCAGAATACTCAAAGCAACCGTAGGCATAGAGACCAACAAAGAACAACTCCTCCCCCCTTTTCCTTTCGGCATCGAAGTCCAATCTCTGCTCACAGATTTCCATCGAGTGGAGCAAATCCCCTACGCAGAAGATCATGATGGCTATATCCGAATCCAGGAATCACCGGAAGCCGTACACTATGAAGCACAGGACAATCAATATATATTTTCGGGTCCATTCGAGAACCTTTCCTTGCGGGCCTCTGATCTAAGGTATTCCTTTTGGGGGAATCAGGGTTTTTTATACCGCTATACCCTCTATCTGCTGGAAAAATGCCACAAGATCTATAACCTTCATGCATGCGCACTTATTTGTGAGAGAGATCATGCGCTCTATCTCATAATCGGAGGTGCGGGAAGCGGAAAGACGGTCTATCTGCTCAGCGGATTGGACAAGGGCTTACGGCTTTTCTCTACTGAAACCGTTCACTTCCGTATAGAGAACAACGAAATCGAATGGTTTAAAGGCTCATTGGTCGACAACATCCGCTTAGGAACTCTCGTTCATGATTTCCCCCGGTTTCTCCCGGATATAAAGCTGCCACCACCAGAAAAACTCTGGCAGAAAAAGATCGCACTTGACCTATCTTCCTATGCCACTGACTTCGATACAATAAAAGATGTGAGGGCAGTCTCTATCCTTTTCCCCCATATTGAAGAAGAACGAATAGGATGTGTCCAAAATGAGGTTACGGATATAAAAAAATCCAGCAAGCTCGTATTCGACAACATTTCTCAAAAGTTAGTGGAAACCACAATTCTCTATGATCAAATTCCTGTTCTTGGCCTTGACGAGATAGAAATGGCCCGCTCGAGGTTGGAGGGATCTTTTGAACTCGTGAAACATCCATCGATAGATCGGGTTGTTTCGATCTTATCAAATCCACAGGAGTGTTGGGGCAACATTTTATCATAGATTTTTCAGAAAATGGTCAACTGCCTCCACCTTTGTGACTGAGTGGGATGGATTGGCCGCGGCTCGAGGATAGTTTAACCAGATATTTCAAGAAAGGAGATGAAGATGAAAAATGCATGGGAAGGAACGATTGAAATGCCTGTGACAGATAGATCAGCCAAGCCCAGGAAAACTGGATTAACCATGGTGATCGATAAAGGCATGGGGATTCATCGTCTGGATGATTTGATCCGGTCTGCCTCTGCTTACATTGATATCGTTAAACTGACGTTCGGGACTTCGGCCTTTTACGATGAGGAATTTCTCAAAGAAAAAAACAGAAAACTCACGTCTGCCCATATCGAGGTGATGCCCGGAGGGACCTTCCTCGAAATCGCCATATGGCAAAAAAAGCTCGAAGAATACCTTGACAAAGCCAGAGAACTCGGATTTTCATCCATCGAAATATCGGACGGAACCATCGATATGGACCTGGAGATAAGGAAGAGAGCTATTTCAGAAGCCCGTGATCGGGGATTTGGAGTGATCACAGAAGTGGGGAAAAAAGACCCCAAGGAAGCCCTCCCTCTCTCCCAAGTTCATCGACTCATCGAGGAAGACCTGACGAATGGTGCCCAAATGGTCATCATCGAGGCGAGAGAGGCAGGAAAAGGAGTGGGCATCTTTGATGCCGATGGAAAGATTAAACAGGACGAGGTCGAAGGGATCATACGAGGCGTTCAGGATATGAACACAATCATGTGGGAAGCACCGATCAAGAACCAACAGCAGGCCCTGATCATCCGTTGTGGCACGAATGTCAATCTGGGAAACATCCCTCCTGATGAGATATTAGCACTGGAGGCCCTCAGGCAAGGCGTCCGCGGGGACACCCTCAAACGCGCCTACCTGACTAACAAAAACTGGAGTTAATACAATGAATTATTCACGCACCGAGGCCAACCCCCACCGCCACAAAGCTCTAAGCAGTAGCCCCTGAAGCCGTAGTGAACAACCGCGAGGGGACTGCAACGAAGGCGTTGAAGGGAGATCGGCGGGTAGGTTGGAACGGCGCCCGAAAGGTAAAAGATGCCGACAATATAATAGTAATTGTTTTTATTGGCAGAGTTGTCGACAGCTTTTATGAATAATTCTGAATAGATTATTCGGCGAGGTATTGGGCGATAGAAGGAATCCCATCTTTACGGGGAGTTTGATTCCATTTGGCTATAAGATAATACTTCTCATCCTCCATTTTTCGGCATTCAATATCCAGGTAGTCTTCAGCTTCTTTGGTATCCATTTCCCGGGTTCTGTTTATAAAGCTGAGTGTCCGTAAAAAATAGATCGGGATTAGCGATAGAAGAAGTTGGTCCCTTAACTCCGGTTCATCTCGGTAGGCAACGATGTAGTCAAAAAGGATCCTCGCCCACTGATCTGCGGGAAGATAGACATCTTTGACCTCTCTCTTGAGGTTTTTCAGCAGGTCCTCTAGATTGATTGCAGCAATGACTTTTTCCCACATCTTCGCGAATTTCTGGCTGCCTTTTTTGAACTGGGTCAGCAAATTTTTATCGTTGACATTTACGATCGGAGGATCTTCTTTGACGCCAAGGCCAAATCCAAAAATACTGGTCGGCCGGCTCGTCGAAGTATCCTTCCACAAGTATTCAAAATCAACAGCTAGGTCAAAAAGTGTTCCGACAACTTGATAAAACATAGGTCCCAGGTGCCCACTGGGATCTTTGGCTCTATGAGATTTTGGAGCTCCGAGAAATGTCTGACACACGTTAAATCCTCGTGCGATCGCTATAGTTGTCATCCAGATATCTATGCCGAATTCGGATACGTTCCTATTCCAGGTCTTCTCGGTTAAAAATGCCCTCGCAAGCCTTCCGGAGAAACAAAAGTCACCAGCAATAGGTTGCCGGGTTCGAAGCCCATAGAGGACGCGGGTCAAGGGATAGGTAATGTTGTTCGTAATCGTTCCATCATACTTATGGCGCACGTAGATTGGGATCACATAGTCATATCCCATATAAATAGGTTCTGTAAAGTACTGAATCCAATCAGGGGTTATGCTTTTGAGATCTGCATCCACCATCAGGATCACTTTGGCTCCGAGCTCGACACCCACTTGAAAAAGATTCTTGATATTCCGACCTTTTCCCCTTACACCTTTGGCTGTAGAGCAGTAGATTTTTGGTGTCCGGGATTCGATCTTGAGAAAGACATCCTTTGTTCCGTCAGGAGAAAAATTATCCACATTCACTATGACAGAGTTCGTTTTCTCGTAAAATTGCTGCAGTCCGAGATCGACTTTAGAGACGACATGTGCTATGGATTCTGCCTCATTGAGTGAAGGGATCCCCACAACAATCTCCGCTCTTCGGATCCGTTCTGGATTTTCGACAATGTGTGTCACTTATGGCCTCCCAACACTCAATCCGTCCTGAGGCTTTCGAGGGCCCCTTCTTCAGATTTATGTATCTCGAAGACTTTATCCAAACGGGTTAGTTCGAATATGGACCTCACGCTTTCTTTTAATTTGCAGAGTTTTATCCTGCCATCTGTTCCTATCTTTCTCAAGATCAAGACCATAGCACCTAAACCGGAGCTATCGATAAAATCGACCTCGGAAAGATTGATCACAATAACTTTGTCTCCGTTTTCTAGAAAATCGATCAATTTTGATTTTAAATCCGTAGCGATACTTGCATCGATCCTTTTGACTTTAGGTGTGATAATCAGAATTCCATCTTTTCTGATGACATCCAACTTCATCTTGTTCCTCCGATCTTTTTTGTTGCTCAGTTGAAGAATTTTATCATTGTCAAAAAATTACCTTCTTCTGTCCGGGAATATTCCACATCATCCATCTTGCTCCGGATAATATAAAGCCCATATCCCCTTTCGGGAATTCTTTCTAAGTCAGGGTCGGGAAGAGTATTCAAGTCGAATCCAATCCCTTTGTCTTGCACCTTTATAACGAGTTTATCCGGATGGACCTCAAAATAAAGAGATATTATATCTTCCTTTTCCGTACTTCGTCCATATTTGATAGCATTTGTACATGCTTCACTCACACAGAGTTCTACATCAGAGGCAAACGTTTTGTCTTCGCGACATTCTTTGATCTGTTGACAAATCTGCTGAGAAATGCTTGTGGCAAATAATAAATAGGAGACTTTTCTCGGGAAAGTCAGCCGAATCTCTTCCATCAATTCACTCTGCTTCCCCGCCATTTAAATCCAATGATGGAGATATCATCTGAAAAACCATCCTATCCCATGAACTCCTTCACATCAAAAATAAGGCGTTCAAAGGATCTATCCAGAGATTCTGGATAGTGTTCAGTGAGCAAATCATCCGCTCCTTCTTTAATCCCTTTGATCATATCCGCTTTCTTGTTCTTCGAGCTCATCAACATGATATAGATATAGTAAGAAAACTTTGCGTTGCGGATTTTTTTGCACAATTCTATTCCATCTATTCCTGGGATAGATAAATCGGTGATAACGATCCGAATATCCCTTTCTTTTTCGATCAAACGCCAGACTTCGTTTCCATTGGCAACAAATTTCAGCTTATGCCCTCCTCGATTGAGAGTTTTAAAAATCTGGTTTTTTAGAACAGGAGCGCTTGTGATGACAAGGATTTTCATAACCACTTCCCCTCTATAACTATCCTGAAGGAATCTACTTTTCTGCAATCAGAAGTACCAGCACTGTGTGTTCTCCCTCTGGAATCCGGATTTTTGTCGAGTTGCCTTCGAACAAATTTTTCACGCGGTCATCCAGCATAAGTTCGTATTTTCCCTTTGTGAGAAAGCGGATTTTAACCTCTCGGGTCTCCAAAGTTTTTATCTCGAAATAGACCTCATTTTTCGAGTATAAAAAGTTTCTGAACACAGCACTTCCGTTGCAATGGATGATCTCTTTGCCTTCCTCCCACAGTTTGATCGAAGACTTGTTCACCTCGACATCATAGTGTCTTCCCTGGACTGCAATGCGGGATAGCCGCCCCTTCTTTTCCGGATTGATCATCCCGAAACGGAATCCCTCCCATGGGGTTACATCCAGAAATTCCTCCAATGCGATCAGAGCGAATAAAGGGCCCCAACTCTGGTATCTCTGCCCTCCGGCCTCCCCTGTCCTTGAATCATAATTCTCTGGACAGAGCTGAAAATTGTTCCAGCTCCTGAGGAAAAGAGATGCACTTTTACTTGCGAATTCAGAGGCCACAGCATCAAAACCATAGGCTTTCAAGCCCTGATAAACCAAATAGTTTGTGGGCGGCCATATGGTCCCTCTCCAGTATTGCTGGTCCTTAAAAGCGGGATCATCCCTCGATATTGTGGGCAGAATATAATCCCCCCAAAATTCATTTTCGTTGAGCAAACGCCTCAACATACGCAGAGCCTTGCTTTTATCAGGGATTCCGGCGATAAGAGGATAAAAGTTCGATGCGGCCTTCTTTTTTGAAAACCGTCCGTCCCAGTACCGGTCGAAATAGAATCCTTCCCTCTCATCCCACAAGTTCTCCTCGATCAGCGCCTTCATGGTTTCGTACTCTTTCATGTATGTCTCGTAATCTTCAGTGTTTTCAAGGATTTGTGCCATTTGTGCCAGACACCAACAATCGAGCGCATAGAGTGAATTGAGATCGAGGCAGTTCATCGCTAGCGTTCCAGAGCTCTCATCGAATCTGGCTTGATCCCAGTTAGGGAGGTCATCCTGACCAGATTCCCACATAGCCCGCGTTTTTCCTGGTGCATTCTCCTCCCAACTGGGTACACTTTTGGCTATTAGCTCCTCATCCGAACCCCATTCCAACAAACCATCATTGTTTCCATCTCTCCGAGGGAATCCATTGGTGCGGGGCTCTTTCCAGAATGCATGCCATTTTACAAGAATCGGATAGGCGAACCGCAAAAGCTCTAAGTCCGCAGATTTGAGAAAATATTTCAGGACAACAAAAGAACCTACTGGGGGTTGCGAACGGTCACTCGCCCCCCCGAAGCGTCCCCGCCAATTGGGGATGTTTCCATTGGAGTATTGTGTCTCCAGTACTGATTTCAAGATATCCACAGCATGTTTGTTGCTCTCGACACTGACCTCGAGCGCATTAAAAAAGGAATCCCATTCAAAAATGGTCCAGTGATCCGCAGATCCATCGGACGCGGGGAAAATCCATCTCCGTCCAGCGGGCGTATAGAGCCGATGGCCTCCAGGCTGATAAAGAGACATCCAAAAGAGATTATTCGTTATCGCTCTGGCTATGCCTTTATGGAGACCGCTAACGACGACTCTCTTTTTGTTATAGCGCGTCTTTTCTTCATCCAGTATTTTATCGATCGTTCGCTCGTTCTTGTACCTGTAGATATGATCGGAGAGGATCCGGAAATCCTCATCCACACCAGCAACAAAATGGATCCTCCGCTCTTCCGGGTAGGCAACGACCAGCTCTTCTCCTCCGGAGGAAGAAGCGAAAGCCCCACTTTGACTCGACCAGAAAAGGTATTTTTGGCCGTCCTCTGATAGAGTGTCTCCTCTGACCTGGCCATCGGAAAGGACTTGATATCTTCCTTTAAAATCCCACGGAAAATAATGGACGAGTTGGACTTCGATAGTTTTAGGGATCAAAATTCTTCCGAGGGCCGTTCGTTCATCCTTCCGAGACCATTCGAGGACTAGAGTATCCGAACCAGATGACGGTTTTTTCATGATCGGAGTTTCTCTCTCTTGGCCGAAGGGGAGGCTCAAGTCGATTTTTATCCGGGCATACTGCCCATCGGGTGAATGAGGGCCTACCTCAGAGACAAGAAAGAAAAGATCGATTCCTTCTGCTGTTTCCTCTCCCCTTTTAACTCTCAGATGAAAGGCAAAGGCGCTGTTTTGATCGGGGATAAAAACCAAACCTGCCCATTTGTCTGCGTCGAGCGCTCCGATAAAAACATCTTTCCACGGATAGTAGACTTCAGAGTGCAATCCCTGGCTTAGAAAGAGCAACAGGAATAGGACGACAAAATATTTTCTACTTTTTTTCAAATCACATTCCATCAGAAAACCTGGGATTCCTCATGAGTAATTTAAGGGAAATCGGATTCGAAATCAACTGGTTTCATTGCAAGGTGGATCCGGGCCTCTTTTGCGCGGATCTGAAGTTGGCCCAGAATGCTTGAGTCTCTGTTCTTAGGGGACTCTGTACATTCTATCTATCGAGTCTAGATAACCCATACTTTTTAGCCCATTGTAGAGCCTCTGTATACTCTTTTCTTTTGAGCACACGGGCTAATTCCGGATATTCGCTGGCTCTGTGTTCTGGACGATATTGTCTCATGATGTTGAGATATGTGTTTTTCGAAAGATGCTCTGCGACAAATTGCAAGAACTGTTCTGTGCCGGCGATCCGGTTAGGCAACACCAGATGCCTTATGATCAGGCCTCTCTTCGCGATTCCCCTTTCTACGACCAGATCACCCACCTGCCGGAACATCTCTTTCAACGCAATCTTCACATAGTACGGGTAGTTATAGGCGTCCGCCGAATACATTGCGGCGTGTTTGGGATCCATGTATTTGCAATCCGGCATATAGATATCGATGATTCCATCCAACAGTTGAAGGATCTCTATTTTTTCATATCCGCCTGTGTTATATACGAGGGGGATTTTTAAGCCTCTCTGGATGGCCATTTCAAGAGCGCTTACCATGTTGGGGATATAGTGTGTGGGGGTTACCAAGTTGATGTTGTGACACCCCATCTTTTGAAGGGACATCATCGAATCCGCCAGGCGTCTATCCGCGATCTCCACTCCTTCCCCCTCAATACTGATCGTATAGTTCTGGCAGTAGATGCATCGAAGCCCGCAGTTGGAAAAAAATATGGTCCCTGATCCATACTTCCCCACAAGCGGAGACTCTTCACCAAAGTGCGGGTATGCACTGGAGACTTTCACTCTGTTAGATGCCTGACAACGTCCCACTTGTCCTTGAGTCCGGTCCACACGGCAATCTCTGGGGCAAAGATGGCAATCCTCATAAACAGATTTCAGGGTTTTAACTCTTTTAGAAAGTTCTCCCGATCTGTACAGTTTGATATAGGAAGGGTAATCCAGAGTTTCATCAGATTTCAACAGACGTTTTTCTCTTGGAAAAAAGGAAGGGTACGAGGAGAAGAACAGAGAAGCGCTGAGCGCAAAAAATGAGTCATAGAAGAATAAACGTCGTGTGTATTTCTTCGGCCCGTTCATTTGAAGACCTCTTCTATTACTAATATAACGTAATGGCCCAAATTGTACAATTGGACTCTATCCCCAGAACTTTGAAAGTGAAAAACTTCATCGGGCTATTGAGCACCCCCTTTGGGGGATGGATGAAACCGAATGGAGGACAGGTTTAGTCAGGTGGGATGTTTTATTTCTTCGGGGAATGCCCGGAATTCCTGCGTGGCATAGATGTTATCTATCGCATCAAAGAGAGAATGAATCTCATCGTCCTTCGTGTAGAAGTGTGGCCCTATGCGGATGACATCCGGTTCGCTCTTTTTCCCCTTCCTGAAATCCACTTTGATCTGTCGCTTCTCGAGTGCTTGTTTGACCTGGAACGCATGCGGGAGATGAACAGAAACCGCTCCGCCGCGGCAGGTGTCCTCTTCAGGCGAAAAAACATCAAAATTCCTCTGTATGGAATTTGTGATGATTTGCTGCGTTTGGAGGATGGATTTTTGCCTAATCTTGGAAACACCAATACTGTTTATGATCTCTAGTCCCGCGCGGGCAGTATAAAGGGAAGGGATGGGGGGTGTTCCAGATAAAAACCTGTATGATCCCTGAGTATATGCCATATCCTCTTCGAATGAAAACGGGGACCTGTGCGCCAACCAGCCTGTAAGCGAAGGTTGAACACGGGATGCCAAATCCGGACGGACATAGAGGAACGCATTTCCTGGTCCCCCACAGAGCCATTTGAGGCATCCTCCGATATAAAAATCAACACCAAGCTCTGAGAGGTCAACAGGTATGCACCCTGGAGCGTGATAGCCATCAATAACCGTCCATGCCCCCTTTCGACGAGCATACCCTGCAAGCTCGGCGATATCCTGTATATAACCGGATTTAAAATACACATGTGATGTAGCCACACAAAGCGTACGGTCATCGATGTGATCCAGGATACGATCGACATCGATACCAGGATTGCCATAACTCTGGACAACCTGGACATTCCATTCCATAAAATCACTGATCCTTTGGACTGCGTAAAGACTCGATGGAAAATCATGATCGGTCATTACGATCTTTGTTCGGCTTCGATCTTTCCCCAAGAATTGAGTCGAGAGGGCGATCCAATGGGCTTGAGTGGCATTGGTCATCATTGCTACGGAATCCTTTTTGGCATGAAGCAGAGAGGCCACCCGGTCTCCCACAGCTCTTGCCAGATCCCACCACTCTTCGCTCCACGCGCTTACTCCCTGCTTTGACCACAGGTCAAAATAAGCGAGAAGATCTTCACGGACCTGCTGGGGAACCGCCCCTAATGAGTTACTGATCAGGTACACGCACTTTGCTAAAATCGGGAATTCTGCCCTGATGGTTTCTAGGTCCTTATCAAGATCCCAATCCGTTTTGGTCATTGGTTCCCCCTTTTTTGATTTCAGCTCTAAAGGCAATAGTACCCTTATGTGGGAAATCCATCCCTGATATAGTGATCGACAGCGTCTATAAAGACATCCAATTCCTGGAGAGTTGTATAAACACTGGGCGTCACCCGGATCCCAACCGTATCTTCAGGAACTTTGACAGGGATGGAGTAGATCTTGTGTTTTTCAAAGAGCATCTGCGTTAATTTGGGTATATCGAGGTGATCGACGGTAAACGTCCCGATCCCACAAGATTGTTCTGGAGAGTAGGATGTAAGAATCCTGACTCCATTTAATTTTTCCAATCGCTTTGCCCAATAATCCCGTAGGTACCGGAGACGCTCCTGCTTGTTCTCTCCACCCAGTCCATGATGAAAGGCGATCGCCTCCCCCACTGCAAGTTTTAGCGCTTCGGGCTGTGTGCCGACGTGTTCGAATTTCCTGATGTCATCACCAAGGGGTTCTGGTGCAGGAAACAGAGGCCAGATGTTTTTAATCCTGTCCTTCTTCACGTAGAGGAATCCCGTTCCAATCGGTCCCATCATCCACTTATGGAGATTAGCGCCGTAAATCTCACAGTTGAGATCTTTCTGTTTATACTCGAAATGACCGATCGAATGCGCTCCATCGATCACGACTTCTATTCCGCGCTTTTTTGCTAACTGACAGATATCCTTGACAGGGAAGATTTGACCTGTCAGGTTAGTGATGTGACACAGGAGAATCATTCGCGTCTTCGGAGTGATGTTTTTTTCGAAAAGATCGGTAAGCACTTTCAAGTTTTTTGGGGGGGAAGGGAAGTTAAATGTTTTGACCACGATTCCCTCTCTTTTCTGTCTTTGATAAAGAGCGTTTTTCATCGAAGGATAGTCATGGGTTGTCGTGAGAACTTCATCCCCTGCTTTTAACTCGATGCCCAGCAGTGCGATCTGAAGGGCTTCTGTGACATTCCGTACAAGAGCGATTTCCTCGGCTGAACATCCAAAGAGGTCAGCCACTTTTTTCCGTATCAATTCTTTGCGAGGTCTCATATATTTCCAAGAGTTCAACACAGGAGCGCCGTTCGACCAGTCCATGTATCGCTTGACAGCATCCATGACGATCCTTGGAGCCGGATGGACACCTCCATTGTTAAGATTGATTATGCTCCGATCGATGTTGAATGCTTGTTGGGCATGAAACCAATAGCTTTCATTGCGAGCGATCTCGAGAGCTGGCGAATGTTTAACCTCCTCACGCTTTTTCGCAAATGCGGCTTCAGCGTCCTTCTTGTCAAGACCAAACATTCCAAGACTGCCAAGCCCAAGACTCAATCCCTTTAAAAACTGACGACGGTTAGTGCTCATTTGCTCCTCCTCCTTGTACGGCACAGATTATCTCCCATAGACTCATACGTACTTTTTGGCAATCTTTGGCTTAAATTGCCTTAACCATATCACATTCTCGAATAAACGGTAAACAAAAATTCCATAGAGCTGTCAGCGGCTTTTATGAATTGCTCAGAGGAATATGAATTATTCACGATCCGATATCGCTGCAAAGGCGAGGAAGTGGCCCCTGAAGATGTAGTGAACTACCTCGAAGGGGCTACAACAAAGGCTTTGTAGTGAGATCGGTTCGCCCAAAGGGTAAAAGACGCTGACAATAAGATGATGAATTTTCCTTGAGTGTTTTTTAGTTAAAATTTGTCAGCGGCTTTTATGAATAATTCAGGATTAGAAGGGAGGCTCTTTGGGAAGTGGCTTAGCTCCATAGAAAAAATCGTCAGCCCAAAGAGAAATCCTCTGTGCGGTGGAAGAGTGGGCAATCAGTTTTCGCACCGAGTCGTGGAGCCAGTTCTGTTCTTTGCTGTAAGGACAGACATAGAGACACATGGCACAGTCTGTTCCCACTTTTCTCCAAAATCTATAGCAGGCTTCCCTGTTTAAGACCCATTTAAGAACCCCATTTTCTTCCGTTTTCTCGGTGTAAGGAATAGCTTGAGCCGGGCAATTATTCGCGCATTTTTTGCAATTCTTGCAAAAATCTTGCACGCCAAATGTCCGGGGTGAATCTGGACTCAGAGGAAGATTTGTTGTGATGAGTCCCAAACGAACGCGCGGTCCGTACTTTTCCGTGATTAAAATACCTATCCTACCGATCTCTCCGAGGCCTGCTCGCCATCCCAGCGGAGGAAGTATCGCTTGATAGTTGCTCCCTGCAATGTGGGTACGCGCATCATAGCCCATACGGCGAATATGATCTGCCACGATTACAGAGATCTTGGCAACCTCGATGTACTTTTTTTCTGTTTCGACAATAACTGGGGGTTTTGGTGAGGTTGCGATCATAGCGAGGTCCATCTCTATGGTGAACACGATGGCATACTTGTGTTTCAGATCTATCTCCAATCCGTAGGGCTCTGGCCCCCGGCCGACGTGGGAGTAGACATAGTATTGATCCAATTCACACACGCCACAGATGTCTCCTCCCAAATATTTGATGATATTTTTAATCGTCCGGGTGTTGTCGAAGGGTGACATCACCACTTTATCGGGATTGACATCTCCGCACACGTGTTTGAGATGCTTTTTTAAATAATCATCCTCTGTCGCCGCGAGGGTAAAAAGGATGGGATCTTTTTTCATGTGCTCGGGAGTTAGAATATCTGGAATTGTGCGGATTTTATCATCGAGACCTTGATAATCGGGTCTGTTTTTGTAGTAACTTTTGTAGTTCGCAGTTTGTTCTTTGAGTTCGAATCTGGCGAAAATTGTATCTCTTTCGTCCACCTTTTTCCTTTCCCCAATAAATTCGATGTTCCCGTTCGGAGTCGACGATAAATATATAATTAAAATAGAGGCGAAAGTTACCAGGAAAACAGTCAAAAACAACAGATTTCTCAAAAGGCCTGGCATGATGAGGAAAAAAACATCGGCAGTGATCAAGCCGAGCAGGAGCATAAAGCTTGTTCGAAACGCCTTCTCCTCCCTTTCTTTCTTGCTGTACACCGTAAACACGGCCAAAAAACCAATAAGCACAAGAAAAGAGATTTGCCCCAAGAATATGAAGATATTCATGGTCTGAAAGTACTTTAACCAATACCTAAAGTCAACATCTCATATGGATTATTCCTGAACGTTTCGGATAAATTTATTTCAGATGGGCTTTGCGTAAACATTCAAGCTATGATACATTTAGCACTAATAAGATTAGCTACAAAAAGGAACCATTGCCATGCAATTTAAGCACTATTTCAAGTCCCGCCAAGGAGAGATGGTCAACCTCTTGAAGAAGATCGTCAACCTCGAATCGCCATCTTCGGATAAGAGTGCCGTTGACAAATGTTCCTCCTTTTTGGCCAAAGAATTCCAAAAATCAGGGGCCAAGGTCACTCGTTATCCCTCCAAGGAAACAGGTGATCTTTATCTCGCTGAATACCCGCGCCTCAAACCGAAGGAGAGACGAGAACAAATACTCATCCTGACACATGTGGATACGGTTTGGCCTGTAGGGAAAATAAAGGAGATGCCTTTTTACATTTCGGGGAACAAAGTGTTCGGCCCGGGAGTTCTTGACATGAAAGCGGGGCTTGTCATGGCGATTTCTTCGCTCAAGGCCATTCATGAACTCAACATAGAACCTCGAAAAAGAATTGCTGTTTTTGTAAATTCTGCGGAAGAAACAGGCAGTGAGATCGCGAACGAAATGATCCAAAAACTTGCCAAACGATCGTGTTGTGTTCTCTGTCTTGAACCTTCTCTTCCTGGCGGTGCCCTGAAAAACCAGAGAAAAGGACGTCTGGTCATCCAACTTGAAACAAAGGGGAAGTCAGCCCATGCCGGGAATCCTGATGAAGGGATCAACGCCATCGAAGAGCTCATGGCTCAGCTGAGAACGGCCCGAAGACTCAAGTCTAAATCTATAACAGTAAACACAGGAATTATCAATGGAGGAGAAAGAGTCAATATCGTTCCTGACAGCGCCAGCGCATACCTGGATATCCGATTCTGGAACACAACACAGAAAACAAAGATCATGAACGCCCTAAAGGAACTCCGACCTGTATTTAATGGGGCCAAAGTCAAGCACACAGTCGAAAGCTATCTCCCACCCTTAGAAAAAACCAAAGCATCAGACAGGCTCTTTTCCCGGATAACTGACATCGCCACAGGGATGAACATCCTTTTGGAGGCTGGGAAATCAGGTGGAGGATCAGACGCATCCACCGCTGCAAACATGGGAGTCGCAACATTGGATGGACTCGGCCCTGACGGTGCAGGGATTCATGCCGAGGATGAACATCTTCTCCTTCCTTCACTCATCGAGAGAACAGCGCTTCTCACAGAGTTGTTATGCCAACTGTGATTGACTGATCACACAAATTCTGTTAGTTTATCGTGTTGTAGAATTCTTTCGAAACAAGAGATCGGCGTACCTTACGAGGCCTAACAAGTCAGAATAGATTTAAATCCATAATCTTGTTCGATTTGCCCATCTTGTTAAGTCTTTTTAAGGTTTTCTTTGATTAAACGGGCACATGAAGACCTTGGATACAATTTTCAAGTAGGCGCCTCTATGGATACGGCCTAAGAAATTTGAAAGGAGGATTGGGAATGAAAAAAGTGCTTATCTGTGATCCGATGGATCCCGATGCCCTCGAAGAGCTCAAGTCGATCCCTGGATTGGAAATCACTCTAAAAACTGGCATGGATGAAGCGGAGCTAGTGAATACCATACCCGATTACCATGCTGCTGTCGTCCGCAGCGCTACTAAGATCACCAAGCCAGTTATCGATGCCGGGACGAATCTGGAGCTTCTTGTGAGAGCCGGCATAGGGCTCGACAACATCGATGTGGCGGAGGCCAAAAAGAAGGGCATCCAGGTGTCCAATACACCTTCTGCCACCACGATATCCGTTGCCGAGCACACATTCGGACTCATGCTGGCCACTGTCCGCAACCATGGACCCGCGAATCTTTCCATGAAGGCGCACAAATGGGAGAAGAAAAAGTTCAAAGGCACAGAGCTTTACGAAAAGACACTAGGGATTATCGGCAGCGGGCGCATCGGGCTTGCAGTTGCAGAACGGGCCATCGCTTTTGGGATGAAAGTGCTTGTGTTCGATATCGTCGATGTCCAAACATCGCTTGACATCAAGCAGGTAGGGCTGGATGACCTTCTGGCCCAATCGGACATGATTTCCCTCCATCTTCCCCTAACGTCCAGCACAAAACACATGATCAGCGACGAGGCTTTCAGTCAAATAAAGGACGGTGTTATTCTTATCAATGCCGCCAGAGGAGGCGTTGTCGACGAAGGCGCGCTTTTAAGAGCTCTTGAATCCGGGAAAGTCAGAGCCGCTGCTACTGATGTGTATGAAAAAGAACCCCCCGATGATTTTTCTCTAGTCGATCACCCGAATGTTATCGCTATGCCCCACATCGGTGCTGCTGCCAGTGAGGGTCAGAAAAGAGCTGGTTTCGAAGTTGTAAGGATTCTCAAAGAAAAACTCACTTGATAAGATAAGTATAATTAAGAGTTTGTATGGTTTCAGAAGAGGCAGAAATGGTGTATTTGGATAATAATGCAACAACCCCATTAGACCCCCTTGTTTACACAAAGATATCTCAGTTTCTAAGGACCAACTATGGGAATCCCTCATCACTCTACCCTATCGGCAGAGAGGTGAAAGAGATTATAACTGAAGCCAGGGAAACCATTGCCAATGCCCTGAATGCCAAGAGATCCGAGATCGTCTTTACAGGATCGGGAACCGAAGCGGATAACATGGCTGTGCGTGGAGTTTTGGATGCGCTCCCTGAAAAAAATGAATTCATTACGTCAGCTATCGAACATCCTGCCATCATCGAAGTGGCAAATTATCTAGAGAGCAAAGGGAAAAAAGTTACCCTAGTCCCCGTTGACCATCAAGGCACCATCGATCTCGATTTTTTAAAGGATGCGATAACTCCTCAGACGGCACTAATCTCTGTTATGCATGCGAACAACGAGATCGGCACAATTCAACCCATAGAGGAAGTTGTCCGTTTTGCGAAGGACAGAGGAGTTTTGGTCCATACGGATGCTGTCCAGAGTTTCGGTAAAATAGACGTTCTCGTCAATAAGCTGGGCGTCGATCTTCTCTCAATCTCTGCGCATAAAGTCTATGGCCCCAAAGGAATCGGAGCCCTCTATATCCGGAAGGGAACACCCATTAAGCCTCTCATATACGGGGGGCATCAGGAAAGGCTTATGCGGGCAGGGACCGAAAACACGGCAGGTATTGTGGGATTCGGAGAAGCCGTACGAATCCTCGGTGAAAGAGGTGAAAAAGATAAAAAGAACATCGCTAGGCTTGCTGGAAAGCTAAAAAAGGGAATCGAGGAAAAAATTCCTAACGTTAAGTTCAACGGTCATGAAACGCACAGGATAATGGGGACGCTCAACTTTTCCTTTTTCGGACTTGAAGCAGAAGCGATCCTCTTATCTTTGGGAACAAAGGATATCTTCGTTTCCACAGGTTCAGCCTGCAGCGAGGAATCCGAGGATGTTTCCCATGTCCTCAGTGCGATCGGATTGAAACCGGAATTGGCCAGGTCGACTGTTCGGATGTCTCTTGGGAGGTTTAACAGCGAGGAGGATGTCGATCGGGTTCTGCGGGAACTTCCAGAAATAGTGGAGAAACTTAGGGAAATATCAGGACTCGATCCTGATAACTTTTAAAGTGAATGATCAGGTTTAAATCCGTTCGCTTTTAAGTTGTCGAAGGTAGGTTTTTCGGACGTCGAGGAAGAAACGGTGATAGTTTTTGCTCCGGAAATCCGGGTAGGTCCAGTCCAAAGTCTTTACGTCATTTCTTCCAAATAAAAATTCCAGGTGCGCGTAGATCCCCTTTTGTAGAGGGATTCTATGGGAAAAATCCTTGGCTGTTGCTATGATCAATGCCGATGCTGTTATGTAACCTGGGTCAAGGTTTACGATTCGTTTATCCGAACCAAACTCTTTTTTTATTTCATCTTCCAGCACGTTCGTCTGGATTTTCGCTTCGCTCAACATCTCGGGAGCGACCATCTCTAGAAAGCTCAAAAACTTTCTCTTTAATCCCTTCCCCATCTGTTTTTCATAATAATCTGTGAAACTAAAATCCATGAGCTCACTGGAATGGTCGATTGGCCCGAAGTGTTCGATAAGAAGTGATGTGGACCGGAAAATAACGTCCTCCTGGCCGGCAATTATCCCGCAAATCAGCTTGACAGGTGTGAATGGAATCGCTTCTGCCATTTTATTCAAACTTCAGGAAACTGTCATACAGGATTCCTGCTCTTTGCCAGAGTCAAGATGATAATATTCCAAAAAATAATTAGCTACCCCATGAATTCAACGCATCGAGTGCGCCTTGAGGATCGGGAGAATATAGATCAGCGCCGATCCTTCGAGCGAACTCTGCTGTTACAGGAGCTCCACCAATAAGCACGAGGACACCAGGATGTGTGGATTTGATTTGCTTCGCGATCTGTTCCATGCTGACCATTGTCGTGGTGAGGAGAGCACTCAGGCCAACAGCTTGAGGAGAATGGCGCTCTATTGCCTTGATAAAACTTTCGGCCGATACATCAACCCCACAATCAATAACTTCCCATCCACCTCCTTCAAAGATCATGGCTACGATCTTTTTTCCGATATCATGCAGGTCTCCGGCTACTGTTCCCAATACTATTTTTCCCTGGTGTTCGATGTCCCCCGATAAAAAATACGGCTTGAGATGTTCCATCCCTGCTGATAGAGCCCTCGCGGCTATCAGAACATCGGGAAGATAGATCTCATTCCTCTGGAACTTTTCGCCGACTCGACCCATCCCAGCCACCAAGCCCAACTCCAAGATCTCCGCTGGAGGGATTCCCTCTTTCAGTGCCGACTGTACAAGTTCATCCGAGCCCTCCTCGTCGTGCATGTCCGGAGGATGGAGGGATGTACGATTGCCTTTGCCTTTTTCAACACAGATGGCAATCCTCTTGAGAAGATCGGTTTTTCCTGCTACTGTCATACCTCAACTCCCTATTCAGCCCGATAAGGTCTTTGCCGTTCGAATTTTCGTAAAAAAATTGATGAATCGGATTTGCTCCTTAGGCCTCAAGCACTTGTATCCTTCGCGAACAGCTTGGCAGTCTCTTCATTCAGGAGCACCCATAGTTCATAAATTCCGATGATCGTGCCAATAGGGATCCAGAGCAGATCCAGACAAGCTACGATCAAAATCAAGATTCTAGCCCAGGCTTTCCGTCTGAGGAGTCCAAATCCTCCGATGATCTCAGGCAACGATGTGAGGACTAGAAAGATTCCAAGAGCTGTACCGACAATCGAAGTGATCGTCATAGCTTCCGTATCACCCGAGATGATCCCTGCGCCCACGATAACGACAAA
Organism: Candidatus Aminicenantota bacterium; assembly: GCA_050115915.1. Classification (GTDB taxonomy): domain Bacteria; phylum Acidobacteriota; class Aminicenantia; order Aminicenantales; family Aminicenantaceae; genus WTAW01. The sequence continues at coordinate 751 of JASFPP010000039.1, read as the reverse complement.
AAGAAAAACCGCAAAAAACAGCCCTAAAAAACCTAAGGCGATATTGAGCACAGCTACAAAAGTGACATGTTTCTCCATGATATCCTCTCCCATAAACTCACATCTTCAAAATATATTTACTTCTTAGACCTCGACCCTACCACAAATGTTTCTCCAATTATATCCATAAATCGAGGTGTGAATCCAATCCTTTTAATTGACCTGGCCAAAGAGAATACTTATAATCTGGTCATCATGAAGTGGGTATACATCGAAGATATCGCTCGTTTTAAGGGCCAAGACGTAGAGATAAGGGGTTGGGTTTATAACAAGCGTTCCAGCGGAAAAGTTCGCTTCATCCTCGTTCGCGATGGAACGGGACTGATACAAACAACAATGTACAGTGCAGAAAAGGATAGCTCTCTCTTTGTTAAATTTGATGAACTCACTCAAGAGTCTTCGGTCATTCTTTGCGGGACTGTGAGGGAAGAAAAAAGAGCGCCCGGTGGGTTTGAGCTCAGCATCAGCGATCTCGAAGTCGTTCAGGTTGCCGAGGAATACCCAATAACTCCGAAGGAACACGGCATCCCGTTCCTCATGGCTCATCGGCATCTTTGGCTTCGCTCTCAAAAACAAAATGCCGTTTTGCAGATCAGAACCGAACTTGTCGGAGCCATACGCGACTTTTTTGATAACAGAGGATTCCGCCTTATGGATACGCCCATCCTGACTCCCAGCGCTTGTGAAGGAACAACCACGCTTTTTGAGACGG
>JASFPP010000038.1:0-23110 GCA_050115915.1 Candidatus Aminicenantota bacterium | reverse complement strand
CCCCCATCGACTGATAAATCGCGGCCATGAAATAGAGGATCTTTGCATGATCTGGGTTTTTCTCGATGGCTTTATTGAAAAACTTCAAAGCTTCCTCATATTTGCCAAGATTCATCAGAAATACACCGCTCTCATATAAATCATCGAATGTCTTAGTAGGAAAGGTCTCCTTCTTCATGATATTCTGACAGATCTTTATATAGGTTCGTGCACGATCCACAAGTTCCCTTTCGGAAGCATGTTTTTCTTTTAGTGCTTCGAACATCTCCACGGCCTTATTGCAATCTCCCTTCCTGTAAGCTTTGACCGCATCACCAAAGGACAAAATCGCTTTTTCGTAGCTATCGACTTTCTTTTTTTCTTTCTCTGGAGCCACTTTTATCTCCCTCGTTCTATAAAATCAAGCACGCTAACAATAATAAAATCAAAGTGTTGACCATTTTAGCTCAGAATCATTGGATTGACAAGCCTTAAATTGAGCAGACACTTGATCACTGTACGGATTGCCTCCAGGACGTCCCGCTACAGTGGACATTCGATTCAGGGAACAAATCCCCCATCGAGATAAAAAACTACAGGAGAGTGTAAAAATCAGGGTTTTCTAGGAGAAAATGGACGGCTTTGAGGTGAAGCGAGTGCCCTGCCTTGTACGCACTCACATGCCCCACAAAAGGATATCCCACTAGAGAGAGATCGCCGATCAAATCGATGATCTTATGGCGCACAAATTCATCATCATACCGGAGGGGACCGTTGATAACACTTTTCTCATCAAGGACAAGGGCGTTCTCGAATGATCCTCCAAGAGCTAATCCCTGAGCCCAGAGTTTCTCCACATCCTTGAGGAACCCAAACGTGCGAGCGGGAGCGATATCGGTGAGGTAGCTCTCGATACCGACGACCAGGTCAAAAGATTGTTTTTGAATGGCGGGATGATCGAACTCGATGGTGTAGCTCACCTTGAACTCCTCATCCGGTTCGACTGAGATCGAAGCCTCCCCTTCCCGAACGGCAAAGGGTTTCATCACTTTTAAATGTCTTTTTTCAAAGTCAAGGGTTTGAATTCCTGCTTCCTCGAGAGCCCTGGCTATAGGAAGAGCGCTCCCATCCAGAATGGGGACCTCGCTCCCTTTAAGCTCGATATTGATACTATCAACGCCAAAAACATACAAAGCAGATAGAAGATGCTCGATCGTATAGATTTTCCGTGTCCCGTCTGTCAAAACAGAGCTCAAGCTGGATTCAATCCTTATGGGATCGACGCGGATCTCGAAGCTCTCCTCATTTTGAACAGAAAAAAGGATTTCTCCGGAGGAGGAGGGCTTCAACAGACACTCCACATTCTGTCCAGAATGAACGCCCACTCCAGAAAACGAGATCTCCTTTTTTATCGTCGCCTTGTGTGCCAACATTTGATTTTCGCTTTAAGTATAATTGAGACTTCCTTTAGAGTCTAGATGCCATGTTAAGAAAAACTGTGGGGAGTGTGTAGAGCGACATTGGAAGATCCCGACAAAACCTGCCTAACTTTTCAGAGTCATTCTTAATGGGATGTTTTCTCTGCAGACACAAGAGTTCGCTTATCTGGCAATTAATAAAGAATTTGTGCTAGAATGGATCGATGAACAAACAGATCGAAAAACTGCTGGATCAAGTTCAAAAGGGTGAGCTTTCTCCAAAAGAGGCACTCAAGATCCTTAAAGATTTTCCTTATGAAGACCTGAGTTTCGCCAAAATCGACCACCACAGGGAGTTACGGCGCGGATTCCCGGAGGTTGTTTTCGGCTCAGGAAAAACAGACGCTCAAATATTGAAAATTGCCAAAGCCATCCTTAAAAAGGGCAGCAATCTTCTCATCACACGCGCAGAGCCCAAAGTCTACAAAAAAATAAAGCAGCAGATTCCCAAAGCGCGCTACAATTCTCTGGGCAAAACCATCTTCTTGAAACAAAGCCCGCCACCTCCAGGGAATGGTCGGATTGTGATCATCACAGCGGGGACTTCGGATATCCCCGTAGCCGAAGAAGCAGCCGTAACCTGTGAAATATTGGGAAATGATATCGATAAAATTTATGATATCGGCGTAGCCGGCCTTCACAGACTGTTCGGAGAGCTAGAGACGATCAGGAGCGCCCGGGTCATCATCACAGCCGCAGGGATGGAAGGCGCGCTACCGAGCGTCGTTGCGGGGATCACAGATGTCCCCATCATCGCAGTCCCGACGAGTGTCGGCTATGGAACTAGCTTCAAAGGATTAGCTGCACTGCTGGCCATGCTGAACTCATGTCCTGGAGGTCTTGCCGTCGTGAACATCGACAACGGATTCGGCGCTGGCTACATGGCTTCACTCATCAATCACCTCTGATCCGTAGAATCCCTCTAATCCGTATAAAGGCATTGGCCTGGTTTTCAAAAATTCGGTTGGCAGCAATTTTTATGAATAATTCATATTAGAGGTTGACAACGAGTAAAGCCAACCCTATATTTTATAGATAATTCCAGACTAGAAGTCTATCTCGACGCGCTATGGATATCATAGATCAAATCAAGAATGCGGCAAGTATTGTCGAAATCGCCTCCCAGTACACAACTCTGAAACAAAGAGGCAAAAAACACTTCGGGCTCTGTCCCTTTCACTCTGAAAAAACGCCTTCGTTCACAGTCGATGAAGATAAGCAGCTCTTCCACTGTTTTGGATGCAATATCGGAGGGGACCTTTTCACTCTGGTAATGGAAAAAGAAAACCTGAGCTTTCCCGAAGCTCTGCGGTTCTTGGCCGAAAAGTACAACATCTCTCTCCCGGAAAAGAAAAAATTTTCTCCCCAGCTGCTCAAACTGGAAGAAAAGCTCTACAAGATAAGCGAAGACAGCCTGGCATTCTTCAGAAAAAACCTCTACAACACAAAAGAAGGCGAAAATGCCCGCGAGTATCTCCGAAAAAGAGGGATTTCCGACGAGATTATCCAGAATCTCAAGATCGGATACGCACTTAACTCATGGGATGGCCTGCTCAATTTTTTCAAGGGAAAAAATATTTCTCCCAGTCTCCTGGAAAAAGCCGGATTAGTCCTGCGCAGCACAAAAAAGGAAGGGCACTACGATAGATTCAGAGGAAGGATCATATTCCCAATCTTTACTCCCACAGGAAAAGTGGTCGCATTCGGGGGAAGGACTATCATCGACCAGGATCCAAAGTACCTCAATTCGCCTGATACGCCCATATACACGAAGGGAAAACTTCTATACGGCTGGAACATCACGAAAGACGCCATCAGAGAACGGAGAGAGATCATCCTTGTCGAGGGGTACACGGATTTTCTCGCCCTGCTTCAAGCGGGCATCCCCAACGCAGCCGCTTCTCTCGGAACCAGCCTGACATCCGATCAGGTTATGCAGGCTTCTCGGTTTGAATCAAGAGTGATCGTCTCCTATGACGCAGACGACGCAGGGATAAAGGCCGCTCTCCGTGCCATCTCTCTGTGTTTCGAGCAGGGTGTCGAGATCCGTGTTCTAACACTGCCCAAAGGGTACGATCCGGACAGTTTTATTAGAAAGTATGGCCCTGAAGCGTATAAGAAAAAGATTCAGAAGAGCATTTTAGGATTCGACTTCTTAGTTGATCGGTATGTCCGAGGAAAGAAAAAGTTAACTCCTGAACAAAAAAATAGAGTTGTAGGATACCTAGTGAATGAGATTTTCAAAATTCCAAATTCCATAATCAAAAGTGAATATCTCAAAAAATTGAGTGAGGAGCTCAATATTAAAGAGGATGTTTTACGCTCAATGATAAAAACTAAAACTAAAGATGAAGAAAAGGAGGAAATAAGCATAGGTTTTCTAAATGCAGAAAAACGACTACTGCAGATTCTATTCAAAGATATTGACATAGTACCGACTGTTATAAAAGCTATGAAAAAGGAAGATTTCACAGGTCTACAAAGTGAATCTATTTTTCTATTAATGTCAGATGTTATAAATAATAGAACGGATTTAAATATCCTGAATATACGAGAAAAAATTGATAAACGCCTTTTTAGTTCCCTGGCTAAAATATTACAAGAGGAAGAACAAGAGCCAAGCATAGAAGAAGCAATGGATTGTGTATGGACCCTCCGCAAGTTTGCTCTTGAGAAAAAATCTTTAGGATTAAAACAAGAAATTGAACGACTCGAAAAGGCAAACGAATTAAAAAAAGTCCTTATAGTCATGAAAAAATATCAAGACGTCAAAATGGAGCTTTCGCGTATGCCGAATCAGGAGCTGTGATTTTGTCGTTTAAAGGAATGGACCATTTGTTTTATAGAAAAAGAGGAGTCACCATTGCCATCAAATAGAGACGATCAAAAAAGCGAAATCCATCAGCTGATATCTAAAGGAAGAAAACAAGGGTATTTGCTGTTTGATGAGATCGATAAGACCTTCCAGGACGACTCTGATAGCCAAAGAGTATTTGATGAATTTCTCAGCTCGATGGATGATTATGGGATCAAGATCCTCGATAAACAGAGACAAGTCGTCCCTAAAAGAAGAAAAAGCGATGTTGTCTCCCTCGAGGGACTGGAGCGCACGACAGACCCTGTTAAGCTTTACCTCAGGGAAATGGGCAACATATCTCTCTTAACACGGGAAGGGGAAATCGCCATTGCCAGAGAGATAGAAAGGGGTGAAAAAGCGATAATCAAGGCCCTTTCTAAAACACGGCTTGTGCTCAACGAAGTTCTTTCACTCGAGGATCGGATGGATGACGATCCGGACGTTCTCCAGGAGATGTTCGACTTTACCGACGAGGAATTGTCGGAAGAAAAATATGAGGCCAAAAAAAAGCAGATTTTGGATAGAGTGAGAGAAATCCGCGAGATCAGTGGAGAACTGGAAAAAATCCCCAACCAAAAAAAATATGCATTTGCGAGAGGCCGTCTTATCGTTGAAATAAGCCGCCTCATCCGCGAGCTCAACATCCGCCCCCTCCACCGGGAGATCATCATTGCCGAGCTCCGTAGCAGGCTCAAGACGATCAATGAATTAGAGGAAGCCAAGGAAGACCTCAAAGTCTCAATAAGCCACACTCGAAGTAAAAAGAAAGAGGCGGAATACAAGAAAAAGATCAATGAGATCAACAAGATTATGCGGAGTTATCAAAACGAGATCGCGCTCGATTCTCAGGGATTGCGGAGGATCCTTCGCTCCATAAGCACGGGAAAGAAGATCTCAGATCAAGCGAAAAAGGAACTTGTTGCTGCAAATCTCAGGCTAGTGGTGTCGATCGCAAAAAAATACAGTAACCGCGGACTCCAATTTCTTGACCTGATCCAGGAAGGGAACATGGGTTTAATGAAGGCCGTGGATAAATTCGAATACCGCCGAGGTTATAAATTCTCTACCTATGCCACGTGGTGGATCCGTCAGGCTATAACCCGCGCCATTGCCGACCAAGCAAGGACGATTCGGATTCCAGTCCACATGATCGAAACCATCAATAAGTTGATCCGTGTTTCACGAAGCCTCGTTCAGGAGATCGGACGCGAACCAACTTCTGAAGAGATCTCTAAAAAAATGGATATGCCCATCAATAAAGTCCGGAAGATCATAAAGATCGCTCAAGAACCGATCTCCCTCGAAACACCCATCGGTGAAGAGGAAGATAGTCATCTGGGTGATTTCATCGAGGATAAGATCATGCCTTCGCCTCCTGATACGATCATTCACATCAACCTCAGAGAACAGATCGAGGAGGCCCTCAAAACCCTGACAGAAAGGGAAGCCAAGGTCCTGAAAATGAGGTTCGGCTTGGGTGACGGCAATGAACACACTCTCGAAGAAGTTGGACAACAATTCAAGGTCACTCGAGAAAGGATCCGGCAGATCGAGGCCAAGGCCCTGAGAAAGCTCAAACATCCGAGCCGCAGTCGAAAGCTCAAATCCTTCACCAACAACCAATAATCCATTTGTTGATGGATTATTCACGAGCTAAGGCCAACCCACCCCACCCATTCACAAAGGTAAAGACAGTGGCCCTTGAAGATGTAGTGAACGACCTCGAACCGACCCAACCTACCCGGGCTGCAACGAAGACTTTGTAGTGAGATTGGTTCGCCCTTAGGGTAAAAGATTCTGACAATAAATGAGAGAGGTTTTAAAATTTAAACGTGTCAGAAGCTTTTATGAATAATCTAGCAATTGACTTGAAGAAAATTGAGATTTGATATATAAGTGCATATGCAGGGCCTATAGCTCAGCGGTAGAGCCACCGGCTCATAACCGGTTAGTCCCAGGTTCGAATCCTGGTAGGCCCACTTTTACCAGAGGAAAAGATGTGGACATTGATTTCGACAAACTGATAAACCTCCAAAATCTTGATGAAGAAATAAAACAAACCACTCTTATCCTCGAGAAGATCCCCCTCCAACTGAAAGACATCGATGCAAATATCGAATCCCAATTCCAAGCCGTTTCACAAGCCAAAGAAAAGCTAGCCCAAAACCAGAAACTCCGGCGTTCGCTTGAAGGGGATATTCAGGCTGTCAAAGCACAGATCGATAAATACAAACATCAACTCGGGGGCGTAAAAACGAATAAAGAGTACAGCGCGCTCCTCAAAGAAATCGAGGAGGCCCAATCCAAGATAGATCAAAAAGAAGAAGAGATCATCAGCGAGATGCTCAACGCTGATGATATCGGCGAAGAGATCCGGAAAGCGGAATTAAAAGCGAACGAGGCCAAAGAAAAGCTGGGTAAAGATAAAGATGCTCTTGTCCTCAAAAGAAAAGAATTGGAAGAAAAGAACAAGGAACTGACACAAAAAAAGGACGATCTTATCCCACAGATTCCCAAGGAACAATCCAAACTCTATCTGGAGATATTTAAGAAAAAAAATGGGATCCCGCTATCTCCTGTGACCGATGATTTTTGCTCAATGTGTCAAATCCGAATTCGGCCCCAGGTTCTGAACGAGCTAAGGGCTGAAAATCAGATCATCCTTTGCGAAAACTGCGGCCGCATCCTCTATATAAAAAGAAAATCCTCCTAGCTTTTCCCTTTTAACTCTGAATTATTCACGAGCCAATGCCAACCCACCCCACCCATTCACAAAGGTCGAGGCAGTGGCCCCTGAAGATGTAGTGAACTACCTCGAAGGGTCTACAACGAAGGCTTTGTAGTGAGATTGGTTCGCCCGGAGGGTAAAAGATTCTGACATTAAGATATTAAATTTTGTTTTAGTTTAAGTTTTCTAATTGAATATGTCAGAAACTTTTATGAACAATTCAGAAAGTTATTCTTGGTAGATAGTGTCGATAACGGGTTTATACTTCTGTTCTATTATATTCCTTTTTACTTTCAGCGTTGGTGTTATCTCTCCCTTTTCGATGTCGAACTCTCTGTCCAGCAAAGCCACTTTCTTTACTTGTTCATACGAAGCCAGGCCGGGTGTTGCCCTGTTGATCTCAGACTCGATGAAATTCAAGATCGTCTCGTTCTCGACGAGATCACTGTAATCACTGTAGCTGATATTGTTCGCATCCGCATATTCCACTAATTTTTCGAAATTCGGCACGACAAGTGCGGAGATAAATTTCCGTTTATCTCCGATAATGACCGCATTGGAGACATAGGGATTTGTTTTGAGCACATTCTCGATCGGCTGAGGCGCAACATTCTTCCCTCCCGCCGTAACGATGATATCTTTTTTCCTATCCGTGATCGTTAGAAATCCTTCTTCATCCAAAAAACCTATATCTCCTGTACAGAACCAATCGTTAACAAAGGCCTCTTGTGTTTCAGACTCCATTTTGTAATATCCCTTCATGATATGGGGACCCCTTGTCAAGATCTCTCCATCATCGGCGATCTTCGCTTCCACTCCAGGGATAGGTCTTCCCACGCTTCCGAACTTAACTTCTTCAAGGGTGTTCACTGCGATGACAGGAGAAGTTTCTGTCAATCCATATCCCTCGAGCACGACAAGTCCCATGGCATAGAAAAACTCGGCTATATCTTTGGAAAGAGGTGCCCCTCCCGAGACAAAAAAGCGCACCCTCCCCCCTGTCTTTGCGATTATTTTTGAGAACACAAGCTTTTGCGCAAGATTCTTCTTGAATTGTAGAGAACCGGAAATGGGCTGATTGAGTAATTTTTTTCCCCCGTATTCCCGCCCAACCTTCGCCGCCCAGAAAAAGATCTTCCGTTTTAGCGGTGAACTGGCGAGAACATTATCCATGACCTTGGCATATATTTTTTCGAACACACGGGGCACACTGACCATGATATGGGGGCGGATCTCTTGTAGATTTTCTGCAACCGTCTCAATACTTTCTGCATAGCCTATGCTGCACCCTTTATAGAGATAGGCAAAAGTGACCATCCGCTCCAAGACATGGGACAGAGGTAAGAATGAAAGAACCGTATCATCGGCGGTGAATTCAATGATCGTTGTTACCGACTCGACATTACTCACAAAATTGCTGTGCATCAGCATGACGCCTTTGGGAACTCCAGTTGTTCCTGATGTATAGATGATCGAGGCGATATCATCAGGTTTTACTTCAAGGGCAAGCTCCTCGAAAAGGGCAGGTTGCTCCTCTGCAATCTTCTCTCCCCGCCTCTGGACATCCGCAAATGTCAAAGTGCCTTCAGGTCCATCATCCTGGTAGGTAATATAGTGCTCCACTTTAAGGAGCTCTGACTGGATGGCCTTGATCTTTTCCCACATCTCCTCGCCTGAAAACACGACCACCTTCGCGTCTGAGTTATCGATGATATACTTGACCTGTTCAGGGACTAAGGATGTATAGATAGGAACTGTAACTCCACCAAGACATAAGTTAGCAAGATCCGTCATCACCCATTCAGGCCTGTTCTCAGAGAATATGATCAGCTTATCACCGGCCTCATATCCCAGGGATTTTAAGCCCAGAGAAAAGTGTTTCACCTGCTTACCGAAGTCCACAGTGGAGATAGGGATATAACTTCCCTCCTTTTTATAAAGCATGAGGTCGTCTTTCGGGTAAGATTTAACAGTATTGAGAAAAAGCTGACTCAAAGTTTCGATCATAAGACCCTCCTATCAAACAACTGGGTAAATTCTATGAGTATTGGTTCCTCAAAGTCAAGCCTTGTCATTAGGAAACTCTTAGAGCTCTTTCGCTGAACGCAACGTTTAAACACACGTTCATCCTGGGGAGCGGCCCCTCCATCAAACCGCTTAGGAGGGAACAAAGGCCAAGCCTATTCTCAGTGGGGACCTTTTGGATACGGGCCCTTTATAAAAAAAGAGCCTCATGCGTCAAAGGATCAAGACTCCTGGACTTTCGCAATGGAGACGACCCTGTCTCCCTTTTCGAGGTTTATGATCCTGACCCCTTGAGTTGCCCTTCCTATGGGGCGGAGCTGTTCGGTCTTGAAACGAATGACCTTTCCCATCTCGGTGATCAAAAGGATCTCCTCTTCAGAGATCCCAACCATCCCGATGGCTTTACCGATCTTTGTGCTGGTCTTCAGGTTGATGACCCCTTTCCCGCCCCTGTGGTGGAGGGAATAAAAGCTGGTGGCTGTCTTTTTGCCGTATCCCTTCTCGCTTGCTGTGAAGGCATACTTTTCTTTCTCTCCGATAACGAGCATTCCGATGATCTGGTCCTTGGGACTGAGCGTTATCCCCTTCACTCCCGCTGCCTGGCGCCCCATCGGCCGGATCTCGCTCTCTTTAAACTTGATGGCCTTGCCCATCTTTGTGCCGATGATGATCTCTTTAGTGCCATCCGTGAGCTTGGCCTCCAACAGTTCGATTTTAGAATTCAGGGTGATGGCGAGAATGCCGCCTTTCCGGATGTTCTTGAAATCGCTGAGGCGCGTTTTTTTGATTTGCCCATTCGAACACAGCATCATCACATAGAGGTCCTCAGAAAATTCCTTGACCGCCACCACTGAACTCACGCTCTCCTTGGGATCGAGCTGGACGAGGTTTTGAATGGATTTTCCACGACTCGCAACGCCCACATCAGGAATATACATCGCTTTGAGCCAGTAGAGCCGGCCTTTATTGGTGAAAATGAGCATATAGCTGTGCGTGGAACAGATAAAAAGGTCCTGCACCACATCCTCAGCTTTCATGCTCATCCCTCTTTTCCCTTTCCCGCCACGAGTCTGGAACCGAAAATTACTCAAGGAGGTTCGCTTGATATATCCAGAGGACGTATAGGTTATGGCCACATCTTCTTCTTTGATCAGGTCCTCGGCCGAGATCTCCGTGATGCTCTCCTCGATAATCTCTGTCCGTCTCGGATCGTCATAATCCGATTTAATCTGCTTCAATTCATCCACGATGATGTCAAGGATTAGCTGCTCGCTTTTTAAAATTTTCCGCAACTTTGCGATAAGCTTCTTAAGCTCTTTGTATTCCTGGACGATCTTTTCCCGTTCGAGCGCAGTCAATTTCTGCAGCTGCATCTCCAGGATGGCCTGGGCCTGGATCCTAGATAGTCTAAAGTTAGTGATCAACCCGTTCCTTGCCTCTTCCACAGTCCTGGACGCACGGATGAGAGTGATGATCTCATCCAGATGATCCAAGGCGATGGTCAACCCTTCGAGGATGTGGGCCCTGTGTTCCGCTTTTTTCAACTCGAAACGGGTCCGGCGGCGCACGACATCCTGGCGGTGAGAGATGAAATACCGCATCATCTCGATCAAGCCCATCACTTTGGGTTGCTTCTCCACGATCGCCAGCAGAATGATTCCGAAAGAAGTCTGGAGGGACGTGTGTTTATACAGATTATTGAGGATGACTTCGGGGAACTCTCCTCTCTTTATTTCGATCACAGCCCGCATGCCTTCTCGGTCGGACTCGTCTCTGATATCCGCAATGCCCTCGATCTTTTTATTGTTCACAAGGGTTGCGATGCTCTCCAAAAGCTTTGCCTTGTTCACTTGATAGGGAATCTCTGTGATGACGATGCGATCCCTCTCTCCTTTGGCTCCCCTTTCGATCACAGCCTTGGCCCTGAGGTTGATAATTCCCCTTCCGGTCTCGTAGGCACTCTTTATCCCTTCCAGGCCGAATACAAATCCCCCGGTGGGAAAATCCGGGCCGGGCACATACTGCATGAGCTTCGCCAATTTCGCTTTGGGATGTTTGATCAAATGGATTATGGCATTTATGATCTCCCCGAGATTATGAGGCGGGATGTTTGTCGCCATACCGACAGCAATGCCTGAGCCTCCATTGACAAGCAGGTTCGGGATTTTGGCAGGCAGGACTTCAGGCATCTTGAGGCTCTCGTCATAGTTAGGAATAAAATTGACGGTGTCTTTATCCAGGTCTGCCAGCAGTTCCTGGGTAAATTTCTCCATCCGGATCTCTGTATAACGCATAGCGGCTGGAGGATCCCCATCGATAGAGCCAAAATTGCCCTGACCATCGATCAAAGGATAACGGAGGCTGAAATCCTGGGCCATGCGCACGATCGTGTCGTACACAGCGACATCCCCATGCGGATGGTATTTTCCTATGACATCTCCGACGATTCTGGCAGACTTTTTGTAAGGCCTGTTCCATGCATTTCCTGCCTCATGCATGGCAAAGAGAGTCCTTCGATGGACAGGTTTCAATCCATCCTTGATGTCGGGGATCGCACGTCCGATAATGACGCTCATCGCATAATCCAGATAGGATTTCTTCATCTCTTTTTCAACACTGACGATTGAGATGTTGTTCATCATCGATCCGTTTTTTGCAGAATTGGAATTTTTCATCGTCTCTCTTTACACATCCAGGTTTTGAGCTTCCAGAGCGTTCGTTTCGATAAAATTCCGGCGGGGCTCGACTTCATCTCCCATAAGGATCGTGAAGGTTTTATCCGCCTCCACAGCATCGAGAATGGACACGCGAAGAAGAAATCTTTTTTCAGGATCCATCGTGGTTTCCCAGAGCTGCACAGGTGTCATCTCCCCCAATCCCTTATACCGTTGAATGACGATCCCTTTTTTACCGTTGTCATAGAGGTACTCGAGGAGTTTGGCTTCATTATCGAGCTTTATCTTTTCTCCATTGCTCAAAATGAAAAAGGGAGGCCTAAAATCCTCGAGCGCTTTATTCGTTTTGAACAGAGTCTGGTAGGAGGCCGAAGTGATCAGGTCCATGTTCACTTTTGTGGTCACGACCATTCCGTTGACCTGAAAATTGACGGCGAGCTCGTAGAGTCCATGTTCTTCGTCCTTGCTCAGGGTCGAGATGATCCCTTTCTCCGTGAGAAGGGCCTGAATCTTCTGCATGTTCTTGGAATTACGCAAGAAATCCAGATCTCCCACCTCATTCTTCATCAGTATCTCGATAAGAAAGAACGGATAATTTTTTCTCTCCATGATCTGGATAAAGTTCTTTTTGGTTATGATCCCTTGCAGAAATTTTCTGAATTTGTCCCCTTTTATCACTTCCTTCTGTTTTTTGACCTCGAGCTGGAATTCTTCGGATATTTTCCGGATCATATATTTTTCGAAATTCCTCTCATCTCTCAGGTACTGGAAAGATTTTCCCTTGGAGATCTTGTATAAGGGAGGCTGAGCGATGTAAAGATGGCCTTTTTCAATGAGTTGAGGCATTTGTCGGTAAAAAAAGGTCATAAGAAGGGTTCGGATATGCGATCCATCCACATCCGCATCTGTCATGATGACGACCTTGTGATAGCGCAACTTTTCGATGTTAAAATCCGATTGTTCCACACCCGTCCCCAGGGCCGAAATGATCAAGCCGATCTCCTCGCTCTTCAGGACCTTATCGAAACGTGCCTTCTCGACGTTGAGGATCTTGCCCTTGAGAGGAAGCACCGCCTGAAACCGGCGGTCCCGCGCTTGTTTGGCTGAACCGCCTGCAGAATCTCCCTCAACGAGAAAGATCTCACTCTGTGCAGGATCTTTTTCCTGGCAGTCCGCCAATTTCCCGGGGAGAGACGTCGACTCTAAAACACCTTTACGCCGCGCCAGCTCCCTCGCCTTGCGCGCGGCCTCCCTAGTCCTTGCCGCTTCGAGAACTTTGAGGATGATCTTTCGAGCGACGGATGGATTTTCTTCAAAATAATTGGAAAGGTCCTCATTAACGACAGAATCGACGATTCCCTTGACTTCACTGTTCCCGAGCTTGGTCTTGGTCTGCCCTTCGAATTGAGGGTCTTTCAACTTGAGGCTCAAAACGACACATAAACCCTCCCTGGTATCATCGCCGCTCAAATTCCGTTTCAAATCTTTTATCAGGTTATTCGTGTTGGCGTACTGATTGATCGACCGAGTCAGGGCCGATTTGAAGCCGATGAGATGGGTTCCGCCTTCGGTGGTATTGATGTTGTTCACGAAGGAGAATATGGTTTCCGAATACCCTGTATTGTACTGAAGCGCCATCTCAACGATCATCCCATTTTTCTTGCTCTCGACATAGATGGGCTTGGGATTGATAACCGACTTATTCTGGTTGAGATACTGGACGAACTCTCGAATTCCCCCCTTGTACTGAAAATCATTACGGGTGTCCGTACGCTCGTCCAGGATAGAGATCTTCAATCCTTTGTTCAAATAGGAGAGCTCCCTCAATCGCTGACTTAAGGTGTCGAAATTGAATTCAAGGGTTTGGAAAACTTCAGGGTCGGGTCTAAAAGTGGTTTTGGTGCCGGTTTTACTGGTTTTTCCGATCTTTTTCAGCTTAGTGGCCGGTTTTCCCCTTTCGTAGCTCTGGGAATAAACTCCGCCCTCCCTCTTGATCTCGAGGTCGAGCCTCTCAGAAAGCGCATTGACGACAGATACACCGACCCCGTGCAGTCCGCCCGAAACCTGGTATGTCTTGGCGTCGAATTTTCCACCGGCATGAAGGGTCGTCATGACAACCTCAGCAGCGGGTTTTCGAGTTTTGCTGTGGATTCCGACGGGAATACCCCTACCGTCATCGATGACGGTCACCGAGTTGTCTACATGGATGAACACATCGATCTTCTTGCAGTATCCTGCAAGCGCTTCATCAATGCTGTTGTCCACAACTTCGTATACAAGATGATGTAATCCCTGTGGCCCGGTGCTTCCGATATACATCGCAGGCCGCTTCCGAACAGCCTCTAAACCTTTAAGGACCTTGATGCTTGAAGCCGTATATTTTTTTGTTGTCATTTTCCAAATTTTTGGGAAAAAAATGGGGTTATGAAGGCAGGTTTTTCACATAACCCAGTAGGCATTATTTTTTAGGTTTAAATTATACCATTATATGGGGAAAATAGCAAAGAAAATAAAAAAAATTTACCATTTTTTTATACTCAAAAAAGTCGCAAAATCCCACATATTTTTGTGCCCAAAAGATCGTCTCGAATAAAGCACAATACCATCCCTTTTCCACACCAATTTTTAACAGTCACAGTATTAAATTAACGGTAAAATTTCCCAAAATTTCTCAATGTGAAATGCATAAATTGAAACAAAATTCATCCTTAAAACTGTAATGACAAGGACCTCGTAGCGATATTGAATGTTCCCATCATGTGGTGGAAAAAACCATGAGAAGAGTTCCATGCGGGCATGATGAATCTCCAAGCGGGGGATGGAAGGCACACTTTGTGTTCTTATGGATGTTTTGAAAACACATAAGTCTTTGGATATAATGGAGTGAAAAGAGGACAAAAAACCATGCCCGCCAATTTGCCTCCACAGTACTTCGAAAAGGAGAAGGAATTAAAGACCGCGAGGACGGCAGAAGAAAAGATCGCGATCATGGAAGAGCTCCTCTCGATTATCCCCAAGCATAAAGGCACAGAAAAACTTCAAGCCCTGTATAAGACTAAAATCTCCAAGCTCAGGTCGCAATCCCAAAAAAAGGGAGCCACAACCCGTCATGGGCCGACATTTCATGTCGACAAATCCGGAGCAGGCCAGGTGATCCTGATCGGCCTCCCGAATTCAGGGAAATCCTCCCTGATAAAGGCTCTCACCAACGCCAATCCTGATATCGGAAATTATCCATTTACCACCCATTCGCCTTCGCCGGCAATGATGATGTTCGAAAATATTCAGATCCAGTTGATCGACACTCCGCCCATAACTCCGGAGTATTTTGAGCCGTGGCAAGCAGAACTCATAAAAAGCGCAGACGCTGTTTTACTCGTGATAGACCTTGGAAGTCAAAATCTGGAGAAAGACCTGAAGGATTTAAGAGACAAGCTGAAAGAGAAAAACATAGCGCTTGTTCCCGATGAGCGAGATATCAGCGATGAGGAGAAATATTTCATTAAACGAACCCTCGTCGTCGCCAATAAAACAGACCTCCCAGAATCTGAGACGAATGTGACCGTGTTAAAGAGCAATCTAGATTCGGATTACAACATAATTCCAATCTCGGCTTTAGAGGAAACAGGACTCGATGAATTGAAAAACAGAATATTTGCCATGCTCAAAATCGTCCGTGTTTACAGCAAGATGCCCGGGAAAAAAGTCGATAAAAAAGATCCGTACGTTTTTCAGGTCGGAGACACATTGATGGACATGGCAAAAACAGTCCATAAAGATTTCTCACAAAAGCTTAAATTCGCACGGATTTGGGGAGAGGGAAAATATCAAGGCCAAAAGGTCAATCACGACTATGTCCTTAAAGACGAGGACATCATCGAACTTCACATATGATGGCATAGCGTGACAAAATCGGGGCGGTGGGATTTGAACCCACGACCCCAGCGTCCCGAACGCTGTGCGCTACCCGGACTGCGCTACGCCCCGATAATGTGGGATCATTATAGCAGAATCTACAAATGAGTAAAGACAAAGCACGCCGAAGGAAACCTCCTCCAAACCGTGACGGATGACGTTTCGAAAGTTCCAATTGGTGATTTCGAAAACACGGTTTTGGAGGTGCTACCTGCCAGCGACGGATTGAGCTTTACTCAATCTCGATCAAGTCATAATCCATACGACCGAGTCCGATCTGTTGGGCGTGTTTGAGCTGAACGGTCCAATCGGCATTGTGAACATCTTTCAGCAGATCCCTGCGGCTCCGCTCATTCACGAGGTTGACAGAGGCACTGTCAACAGCCACAGGATCTAAAGAACCCAGGATCCCTATATCATCAACAATCGCAGGTTCATCCTTCGCCATACAATCGCAGTTCTTCGTCACTCCGACCACAAAATTCAAGCAGGCGATGTTGCCGTTGAGTACTTTCGAAAGGCTGCACGCATACTCGGCCATCTTCTCCTGAACACGGATGGAATCATCGTCCCACCGCATCTTAACAGCCCCAACGCTGCAAACGACGAGGCACTCCCCACACCCGATACATTTCTCAGGTGCGATCCGAACACTCTCCTCTCCCTCTTCGATAGCATTAGCCGGACAATAATCAATACACGTCAGACACTTCAAGCAGGCTTTTTGATTGATCCAGGGCTGCACATCCGAGTGTTGCTCGAGCTTTCCCGATCTTGAGGCACATCCCATTCCCAGGTTCTTAAGGGCTGCTCCAAAACCGGCCTGAATATGCCCTGTGAAATGACTCAAACACACGAGGAAATCCGTATTCAAGAAAGCACTGGCAACTTTGGCTGTTTTGACCCGAGGAAAATCGACTTCGACCTCATCATCATCACGGCCGATCAGGCCGTCTGCGATGATGACGGGAATCCCCAGGGTCTCGATCGTGAACCCGTGATCAGCCGCCAGCTTCAGATGAGCGGTAGCATTCGACCGGTTACCAACATACAGGGCATTTGTATCCGTGATATATACACGGGATGTTTTTTTCTTTATCTTTTTTATTAGCTGTACCAACCAGGGGGGCTTGATAAATCCCGTGTTTCCTTTCTCGCCAAAATGCATCTTAAGACCAACGAAGTGTTCTCTTTCGATCTGTTTGTCCAGACCGATATGCTGGAAGACTTTTACGGTTTTTTCCGCGATCGATTCATCGGATTCTTCTCTGGATGCGGGAATGAAAAAGACTGTGCTCGGCATTTTCCTGATCTCAATCCGATGAGGACTCCAGAATCTCATTCGCGGCTTTTATGCCCGATTGATTATCAAAACTATAACCTAAAGCGGACAGAGTGCTTTCCAGGGCTGCTATCGCAAATTGAACTTGAGAAACGGAAAGATTACCCATGTGCCCCATCCGAAACACTTTGCCCCGAGCTTCTCCCAACCCTCCTGCGACTATAACTCCATTCGATGCATATGTGGTCCGGAAGGCTTGATCCTCGATTCCTTCTGGATAGTAACAGACAGTCAGCGTATCCGCGAGAAAGGCATCATCCGTAAAATAAGAAAACCCCAACTGTGTCAGTGCAGTTCGGATGGCCTTAGCCACTGTCTTGTGGCGGAGGAATCGCTCTTGCATGCCCTCCTCAAGAATGATCTTTGTGCCCTCGGCAAAAGCTCTGATCTCATTGACACAGGGTGTCGAAAAATACTTCGTGGGATTTTTCATGATGGGCAACCACCGCATCAAGTCTGCATAGTAGGCCGGGATCGTTTCCATTCCCTTCCTTTTTTCCATCGCCTTTCGTGAGAGAATGAGCACAGCCAGGCCAGGGGGCACCCCGAAACATTTCTGGGCGGCCGTGAGAATGACATCGACTCCCCAATCGTCCATTCTCTCCTCTATGCCGCCAGTGGCACAAACCCCATCGATGATATAAAGACTGTCAAAATCCGCAAGGATCTCCGCATAATCTTTGACTGGAGCACAAGCGCCCGTCGCAGTATCCACATGGGTAGATACGACAGCGGCATACCGTTCATCGGCTATTTTTTCCGCTAGCTCATCGGGAAGGACAGCCCTTCCCCAAGGACTCTGGATGATGTCACAATCCAGATCGAAACTTCTGGCGATATCTTTCATTCGCTTTCCGAAATAACCCTGGGAGAGGACAAGGATCTTTTCCCCCTTACGGATCGTGTTGAGTAAAGCCATCTCCATAGCGAGTGTACCTGCCCCAGCTATGATAAATGGATCTCCATCCCGGCAGAAGACGATCTTTTTCAAATTTTCCAATGCCTCTTTAAGCTCTTCGACCAGAATCGGACTCACATGGGAAACGGTAGGGAGAGACAAGGCGTTGAGTATCCGGGGATGAACAGGCGACGGCCCGGGTATCAAGAGCAATTTTTCTTTGTGCATATCTTTACATCCTTAGGTTGGCAATGACTGTATATTTTTCACTATTCCCCCTTATAAATCAACCCTCGAACTTAATTATGAAATATGTTACTTTATTCACTTGACTTGTTCACGACAAGTCTGATTATTTACGAGTCGATACGTAGGTTGGGTCGGCCGCAGCAAGGGCGACGGTGTGGCCCCGTCCACTTCGAACCGATCCAACCTAACCCGGGCCGTAACGAAGCAGATGCGGTAAAATCAGCTCGCCTGTAAGGTAAAAGATGCTGCCAATAAAAAAGTAAATGATTTTTGAATATGAATTTGGCGGCAGCTTTTATGAATAATTCAGAGGATGGGGAGAAAAGCAATGCTGCAAATAGAACACCTGTCGAAATCATTTGACACGATCAAGGCCGTTGACGATATTTCCCTCGAAGCTAAAGAAGGGGAAATATTGGGATTTCTCGGTCCCAATGGTGCGGGAAAAACAACAACCATCTCAATGATTGCGGGACTGCTCAAACCCGACAGTGGAAAGATCCTCATAGACTCGCTCGATTGTGATAGCGACTTGAGAAAAATCAAAAGATTGATGGGTGTAGTCCCCCAAGATATGGCCTTTTATGAAGAACTGACGGCCAAAGAAAACCTTCTTTTCTGGGGCAAGCTCCAAGGAGTCAGAAAAAAAGATCTGGATGAAAGAGTGCATTATTATCTGAAAAAAACAGGACTCTTGGGGAGAGAGAACGAGGCTCTGAAAAAATATTCAGGAGGAATGAAGCGGAGGATAAACCTTATCATCGGCCTGATCCACCAGCCGAAACTCCTGCTGTTGGATGAACCCACAATAGGAATCGATGTCCAGACCAAGCTGAACATTTACGAGATCATTAAAGAGGCCTCGGCAAAAGGGACGACCATTCTCTACACAACGCACAATCTCCAAGAAGCCGAAGACCTCTGCGATCGTATAGCGATCATGGACCTGGGGAAAATTCTGGCTCTTGGGACTTTCAACGAGCTTATACAAATCGTTGGTGAGAAAGACATCGTCATCATCACGGGTAAATTCAGTGCCGACCAGGCCCGGTCGATCATATCAAAGTTCGAACAGGCGGCTGTATTGTCTATCGAAGAGGGAAAGCTCGTGCTCTCGCTGGAAGCATCGAAGAACATATCAATCATTCTCGAGGCGTTTTTCAAACAAGAAATCACGATCGATGATGTATCCATCAAACAACCGAACCTGGAAAGCGTTTTCCTCAAGCTAACGGGAAAGGAATTGCGCGAGTGAAAAATCTCCTTCATCTTGTCTGGAAAGACTTTATGCGCAAGTGGAAAAATCCGGTTGTCATCTTGGGTTTCCTCTGTATTCCTTTTGTGTTCACTCTCATCTTCGGGTTCGTATTCGGTTCCGATGGAGAAGAGGCGCTTCCTCGGGTAAAAATCCTGGCTGTAGACAAGGATAATAGCCTCATCTCCGGATTTATTCTCAGGTCCTTAACGCAGGGTGATCTCAACGAGCTCATCGAGCTAGAGGAGGTGGAAGAGGACGAGGGTTACAGTCTTCTCGATAAAGGGAAAGCGTCGGCACTACTCGTTATCCCAAAAGGCTTTGGAGAGAACATATGGGACGGCAAAAAAACAGAGATTCTGCTCGTTAAAAATCCTGCAGAACAGTTTCTCCCGCAAATCGCAGAGGAAATACTCGATACATTAACGCTTATACTGTCATCTTTGAGACATATTTTCGCAGACGAGCTGAACACGATACGCACGTTTGCAGACCTGGATGAATTTCCGGACGAAGCGATCTCGACCATTTCGATAAAACTCAAGAACCGCATCGAGGGAGTGACTAAATATGTTTTTCCTCCTGTCATTTCTCTGAAGCAACAAACCATCTCCGAAGAAAAAGAGGAAGTGAGCGACTTGAGCATCTCCGCTCATATCCTTCCCGCCATCGCTTTAATGTTTCTACTTTTTATCTGCAATACGGTCTTCGAAGACAGCCTCAGGGAGAAAGAGACAGGAACCCTCACGAGAATACGTATTTCTCCAGCGAGCATGACGGAATACATATGGAGTAAAATTTTCACCTCCGCTCTGATCGGCATCATCTGCACAGCGTTGTTGATTCTCTTAGGGCAAGTACTCTTCTCTATCGACTGGGGCGATCCTCTCGCGATTGCGCTTCTGGTCCTCAGTCTCAACATCCTGATCGCCGGTTTCATCGCTTTCCTCTATGCTTTTGTCCGCACAGAAAGGCAGGCCGGAGCGCTTCTCACAACAGTGATCCTTCTGATGTCCATGCTCGGTGGAAGCATGATCCCTGTGGAAAACTTCCCGCCTATCGTCGCCAGCTTTTCCAAGCTGACGCTGAATTACTGGGGGATCACCTCATTCAAAAAGCTTATGCGGGGCGAATCCATTGCTGCGATCTTTCCCATTCTGATATTTATGGTCTTTACCGGTGTTGTATTTTCTATCGTTGGATCTTTCTTCTTGAACAACAATCTCAAAAAAGGAATCATCCGGTGACGCTCTGGACCATCGCTCTCAACGACCTGAAGCAAACTTTTGAGGACAGGATGTTTTTTTTCTGGCTTCTCGTTTTTCCCCTCCTTTTCGCTTTTATTTTTGGCACGGCCTTTTCCGAATCAGAGGAGCAAGACCGGAAGGTCACACTGAATGTTCTGGACCATGATCAGAGCTTTCTCTCCCAAGAATTAGTGAGCGAGCTAGAGAGCGAAAAATATGCAATTAGCGTACTGGAAAATGAAACAGAAAAAAGGGTGAGGACGCTCATCATTCCCCAGAATTTTCAAAGCGATATTTTAAGGGGAACTCAGGTGGAGCTGGTTCTCGAAAAAGGGATATCGAGCAACAGGGAGGCATCCCAGGCCGCTTATTCCAATACTCTCAAAGCCATTATCCAAATCATCTCCAAGATCATTATCATTGCTCCCCAGGATGAAGGTGAGCTCGAAACGAAATACAGCCAACTAGATTTCGAACGGCTTATCACTCTTAGGTCAGAAACAGGGGGAAGCCTTCAGATCATCCCAGCCGGCTTCAACCACTCCATCCCCGCAATCACGGTCATGTTCATTATCTTCAATATACTTATGTACGGCGGGATCATCCTCCTCCAGGAGCGCAGACACGGCCAGTTAGAGAGACTTTTTTTAAGCCCGGCGACATTTGCATCAATTTTAGGGGGGAAATGGATCAGCCGGGTGATCCTCGGTCTGTTCCAGACAGTGCTCCTCCTCGCTGTGGGGAAAATCCTTTTTAAAATCTATCTAGGTCCATCATTGCTTTCGATCTTCTTAGTCGCGCTGTTTTTCTGCGGAACGATGTCCGGGATGAGCATCCTCTTTGGAAGTCTGATCAGAAAAGAAGAGATCATCATAATCCTCAACATCCTCGTGGCGAATATTATGGCGTCGCTCGGAGGATGTTGGTGGCCTCTGGAGCTTGTACCTCGAGGAATCCGCAATCTGGGCATGATCTTCCCTACTGGATGGGCCATGGACGCCCTTCACAAGCTGATCTTCTTCGGTCATGGGTTTTCATCCGTCCTGCCCCACATCGGTGTGCTTTTTCTCTTCACCGTGGTATTCCTCATTCTAGCCATTAAATTTTTCAAACTCCGAAGAAATTAAGTTGAGATATCAAAAAGGAGAGAGTCATTCCTGATGGAAAAAAGTCAGTGCTGTTCACCCCCTTTTTGAGTTAGACAATCTCGTCTGGGGAACATTGAAAAAGCAGCATGTATCTCATGCAATAAATGCTTAAATCCTAGAGGCATTAGATGTGGGGATCTTTATACGAGGTAAAACCAAAGGACTCAGACAAATAAACAGTTAGAGAAATGCCTGAATGCGGTTCTTGAGTTCTTCAACGTCTGCAAAGATCTCTGCTGAGGTGTCGGCAAACTTCGCTCGATCTCTGTTCAAGATGAACACCCTATCGATGCCAACATCTCTGGCTGCCTCGATGTCGAAGAAAGTATCACCGATGACACAACACTCCTCTCTGTTCAGATGCAATTCAGTCAAGACAGCAGTGAATGGCGCCCCTGACGGCTTCCAGAGTCCGCTTTCCCGGGAGAGGACGCAATCGAAAGACAGGTTGAATTTCTGGAGAAGGTACTCGACATTTTCTCTCGAATTGTTTGTAACCAATGCCACTTTTAATCCCTTCATCTTTAAAAAGGCCAAAAACTCTGGAATCCCCTCTTTGAGCTCGGCTTTTTTTGTCGCTTCTTTCTCAAAATGTTCCAGTTGTTTCCATTTCTGGGTTTTTTCCGGTTCTGACAATCCCTGAATATGCGTCAGGATAGGTTTCCCCTGGGTGTTCAGTTCCTCTTTGATACTCTTCCAATCATAGGGAGCATCCACAAGCGTACCATCCATATCAAAGATGGCGCCTCTTATCTTTTTCAACAATACTTTCCCTTGAGAGTCTTCAATCCTTTTGGATTCTTCCGACTTCGAAGAGGGGCTCTCCTTTGTTGGCCGGAGGAGTGTCTATGATGTAGAGGATAATTCCTGTAAAGGGGGATTTGAGCTCTTGCTTGACATTACCCAAATAATCCGTGATTGTGCCGACGATTTCCCCTTTCGCAACGTAATAGCCCATCTTCGTTTTCGGGTAAAAAAGCCCGTCCATATCCGCATAGACCACCTCGTATTTATCGATCCAAACGGGATCGGACACGGGCTCTGGCTCCCCCTCGATCATCTCAAAATATCTCATAACGCTGAGAATCCCTCTGACATTCCGTGCGATGGACTCCTCGTCAGTTTTACCCAAGTATCCTGATTCTGTCGTTATCGCCGGTTTGCCGTGAAGAACAACGGTGTTTCCCAGATATTTGGAATCGGATTTATCTTTGGTCCGCGATTTATCGATGATGATATACTTAATCCCGAACGCAAGAACCATCTCTTTTGTGATTTTGTCCAGTTTTTGGTCCCCGCTGAGCATCCAATAGC
>JASFPP010000037.1:0-23563 GCA_050115915.1 Candidatus Aminicenantota bacterium | reverse complement strand
CGAGTGGTACGACACGGTTCTCGCCATATATGAGTATGAGACTGAACAGGGTACTGTACGGGCAAACTATCAGACGTTGACAACCAACAGCAGCGAAGGCTATTTTGAAAACTTTTTGGGGGATCAGGGGACGCTCCATATCTCTGAATCGGCCAATAGAGGAGGTGTCTACAGGGAACCAACAGCACCCCAATGGGATAAATGGGTTTCTCTCGGTTATCTGAGCGCGCCGGCCAAGGTTACACCGCAAATGGCGACGGGAGCCGTGATCGATGTCAGGGAGACGATCGGGCCGGACCGGCACGGTCTTCCAGTTACTCTTACCGATCCCTACCACATGCCTCATCTGGCAAATTTCTTCAATGCGATACGAGGAATCGAGAAGCTGAACTGCCCCGCTGATGTCGGGTTTGAGACTGCGGCCACCGTACTTAAAGTTAACGAAGCTGTCGAGAACGCGCGGCGGCTCGATTTCGGTCCTGAGGACTTTCGCACATGAGAATCGATAAAAAACACTCCAACTGGCAGTTATTAGCCCTGGTCATGCTCCGCGTCATGATCGGATGGCATTTCCTTTATGAAGGACTCGTAAAATTGTACGATCCTCAGTGGTCGGCCGCCAATTTTTTACTCGAATCCAAATGGATTTTTGCAGGATTATACAAGGCGATAGCGGCAAATCCGCCCGTTCTTTCCGTTGTGAATGTTTTGAACACCTGGGGACTGATCCTTATCGGATTGGGATTAATTCTGGGATGTTTAACGCGGACCGCCACTTTATCGGGGATGCTCCTCATCCTGCTTTACTACTTCTCGAATCCCCCTTTTATCGGCCTCTACTATGCCATTCCCTCCGAGGGGAACTACCTCATCGTGAACAAGAATCTGATCGAGCTGGCCGCGCTTTTTGTGTTGCTTTTATTTCCAACGGGCTCTATCATCGGCGTGGATCGTTTTATTTATCGTTTGCGTTCGAAGGAAGTCCGATGACGGCAATCTCAGCAGATTCGGAATACAGAAGCCCGGAGAGGATAAAATGTTAAAGCCAAAGCCTTTTTTATGGATGATTGCCATCGCTTCATCCGCCCTTATCGCAGCCCTGGTTTTTGCAAGCCCGGAAGCCCATCAATCTTCCAAAGAAAAACTTGAACCCATAGAAATCAAATTGCCCAAACCCCTGTTCATCGGGACGCCACAGAATTTTGAAGTCGAACGCCTCGAAAAACCACTGGGTAAACCACGGCCCCCTTTTATGGCACCTTCGGGCACAAAAAACGTCGCGCTCAGGAAGCCTGTGGCGAGCACGGATGAGGATCCCGTCATCGGAGAAATCGCCATGATCACGGATGGCGACAAAGAGGGCATGGATGGCAGCTTCGTCGAATTGGGGCCTTTCGAGCAGCATATCACCATCGACCTGGGCAAAAGGCATGAGATCTATGCGATCGTCATGTGGCACTACCATAAACAGGCCCGTGTCTATTTTGACATTGTTGTACAAACCGCGGATGATGCCGACTTTACGGAGAATGTTCAAATGTTGTTCAATAACGACCATGATAATTCTTCCGGCTTAGGGGTTGGCGACGATCTTCACTACGTCGAAACCGCTGAAGGGAAGCTCATCGATGCCAAAGGTGTCGAGGCGCGCTATATCCGCCTGTACAGCAACGGAAACAGCAGTAACGATTTGAACCACTGGATCGAAACGGAGGTTTACGGTCGACCCGCTCAAAAAGAGACACAGTAATTTTGTAATCCTGTGTTTGGCTGTTATCTTTATAGGTTTTGCACTCCGCCTGCCGAGATTGACCCAACGCCCCATGCACACCGATGAGGCCGTTAACGCCATCAAGTTTGGGACACTTCTCGAGGAAAACATGTACCGCTACGATCCTCACGAATACCACGGCCCGACACTCAACTATTTCACGTTGATTCCTGCTCTGGCTGTCTCTCCCAAAAAATTGACAGAGATCGATGAAAGCACCTTACGGATAGTGCCCATATTCTTCGGCATGTTCCTGATTTTCGGTTTGGTCCTTCTTAAAAACGCTTTGAGCCGTCCTGTCGTTTTGTTTGGAGGTTTGTTTATGGCCGTTTCACCGGCCATGGTTTTTTACAGCCGGTACTATATCCAAGAAATGCTCCTTGTGTCTTTCGCTTTTGGCACGATCGTTGCGGGATACCGGTATATAAAAAGCAGAAATCCCATGTGGGCCATTGGTGCAGGCGCCTTCCTTGGCCTCATGCATGCGACTAAAGAAACCAGCATCATCGCCATTGGTGCAATGATCTTGGCTCTCTATCTTGTTGCCGCTCTACAGAAGCGTCAAAATTCCAAAACCATTCATTCCGCCAAAAGAATAAATCCCTGGCATGTTTTGATTCTTATGGCCACAGCTTGTGTGATCTCGGCCCTGTTTTATTCCTCATTTTTCACAAATCTGCGAGGAATCACAGACTTATTTGTGGCGTATAAATACTCTCTCCAAAGAGCCGGACAAAACACATGGCATATCCATCCATGGTTTTATTACTTCAAACTCCTCGTGGGATCAGAAAGTACCACACGACCCTTCTGGAACGAGCTATTTATCATTATTTTATCCGGTGTCGGTATAACCGTGGCACTAACTCGAAAACAGCACACCCAAATCGATAGGCGGCTTATGCGGTTTATCGCTTTTTATACCGTGATATTGGTGCTGATCTATTCAATGATCCCGTATAAAACTCCCTGGAGCATGCTGGGATTCTATCAAGGGATGATATTGCTGGCCGCTATCGGCGCGGCCTCACTGTTAACGATAAAAGCGAACAGCGTTCTGAGGATTTTTATTATTCTGTTTCTCGTCCTTGGGGTGAGCACTCTTTTCGTCCAATCTTATTTCCTAAATTTCAAGTATGAAACCGATCCTTCCAATCCGTACGTTTACGCGCATACGAGTAAAGATGTTTTAACCCTTACACAAAGAATCGAAGAAATCGCAGCCGTACATCCCGATGGAAAAAATATGGTCATCGAAGTCATCTGCCCTGGCGATGATTACTGGCCGCTCCCATGGTATTTGCGCGGTTTTCCCAACACAGGCTGGTGGAATAAAGTCAATTTCAGTCAACCGGTTGCTGAAGTCATCATCGCTTCGCCGGGCGTGGAATCCGAGCTGCTCAAAAAACTGTATGAATGGCCCTCTCCCGGAGAAAAAGACCTTTATGTCCCACTCTTTCAATTCCCCAATGAATTGCGGCCGGGCGTTGAAATCCGTGGTTATGTCACAAAGGACCTTATGGAGCAGTACGAACAAAGGTTCTCAAATATGGATAAGAAATAATTATTTTTTTTACACTATGAGCAAACCATCGAAGGAAATCCCCAGAATCCAATTTCATGGGAAAGTTCCGCATAAGGCCTGCCGCTTTTCACACAATGCAATGGCGACTGTATTCGAGATCTTCGCGATCCATGACGATGCGGGATATGCCGAACAGGCCGCTCGGGAAGTTTTTCGTGAGCTCGATCGCCTGGAGCTTGAGCTCAGCCGATTTATTGAAAACAGCGACATAAGCCGCATCAATAACCTGAAAAAAGATCAATCCACACAGATCGGACTGGACGCGTTCGAGTGTTTGAAGCAATGTGCACGACTCACGAGTCAAACAATAGGAGCGTTCGATGTTACAGCCGGAAATCCAACCCGCTTAAACCAGCTCCATCTGAATGAATCCGATTTCAGTGTCACGCTTATCGCCGATTCCATTCACGTCGATCTGGGAGGATATGGTAAAGGCTACGCCATAGATCTGATGGCGAGCCATTTCAGAGAATGGGACATCAGATCAGTGCTTATTCATGGAGGAAAGAGTTCCGCTCTAGCGCTAGCCGAGCCCCCCGGGGAAAAAGGGTGGCCAGTCACGCTGAGCGATCCCTCTCGACCAGGACAAATTTTGTCTCATGTCCATTTGAAGAACAGAGCTATAAGCGCGTCTGGACTGCAGAAAGGTCGACATATCATCAATCCCCATACTGGAAAGCCGGTTGATGATAAGCTGGCTTCATGGGCCTCATCTTCTGATGGAGCCACAAGTGACGCTCTGTCCACGGCTTTTATGGTGATGAATCCTGAAGAAATCGAAGAATTTTGTACAAAAAATCCGGATACACGTGGTCTGGTTATTTTGAAGGCCAACAAGGACAGGGCGAAAAAAACATCGGTAATCAAATGCGGAGATTGGGACATCTTAAGTTAAACAGAAGTGCTGTGTCTAAAAAAAAGTGGATAAACAAAACTTAAGTTAACATATGTTTTCATGTCTTGTTGATCTCAATTCATCAATCAGCTATTTTTTTTAGCCTCCCCATATTATTTCTA
The DNA here is from genome assembly GCA_050115915.1 of Candidatus Aminicenantota bacterium. Taxonomy (GTDB): domain Bacteria; phylum Acidobacteriota; class Aminicenantia; order Aminicenantales; family Aminicenantaceae; genus WTAW01. The sequence goes on along the minus strand of JASFPP010000037.1, from coordinate 19,190 downwards.
ATGTTAATAACAGAATGGCGTGAAATATATACAATATACGACATATAAAAGTCCGATCCATCACCAGTCAAGGCAATTTATATTCTGTTGCATTAGTCAATTGCTATTGATATATTATGATTACATTTTTTCCCTATTTTTCAATGATACATAAGATCTTTTAACGAAATGTCCTCTATATTTTTTGTAAACATTAACTTCAATTTATTGATTTTAAGGCATTTAAATCCAAGGAATAAGACATGAGGAAATTCACCTTAATCTTGGGTATTGTACTTTCAATTTCATCTTTAACTTGCACAAAAACTGAAACTGTAGATCTTGCAATCACAAACGTTACTATAATTGATGTAACTGGGGCACCTGCTAAATCTAAGATGACAGTGCTTGTTAAAGGAAATCTTATTTCTTCAGTTAGCAGAGCCGAGAAAATACATATCCCTAAAAAGGCAACAATAGTCGATGCTCCAGGAAAATATTTAATCCCTGGTCTATGGGATATGCACGTACACAGTTCCTATACAGGCTGGTTTGCAAAGGAAGATACATGGTTTATTGAGAACAACGAAATCAATAAAGAAATCTTTTTTCCTCTTTTCGTCGCCAATGGAGTTTTGGGTATTCGCGATTTGGGTGGCGATCTTCAGGCATTGAAACGGTGGCGCCAGGAAATCGAACAAGAGAAACTCATCGGCCCTCGAATTATTGTAACAGGGCCCATTATCGATGGCCCCAAGCCAAGCTTCCCCTTGGGTTCTATCGCAATCGGCAGTGCGATAGAAGGCCGAGGAGTCGTCAATTCTCTGCTGCACGAAGGTGCGGACTTCATAAAAGTCAGAGAGCTTATTTCACGCGATGCTTATTTTGCTATCGCTGATGAGTGCAGAAGGTTGGGGATTCCATTGGCAGGACATGTCCCAAGATCAGTAAATGCATTCGAAGCTTCAGATGCAGGCCAAAAATGTATAGAACATTTCACTTCAAGCTGGCTGCTATCACTTTGTGAGCCTGATGAGTTAAAGAAAGGACCAAAGAGTTTCGACCAACTCTTGCATATTTACAGCGAAGAGAAAGCCAATTCTGTCTTTAAAAAATTTGTTGACAACGGCACTTGGCTCTGTGCCACACTTGTTCTGGATCACCGGTTTTCTCATTTTGATGAAATCGATCAAAGCAATCATCCTGGCTTGAAATACATACCTGAATATTGGATTGATAATAACTGGAAGACCTACCTGCATCGAAAACTCAGAAATTATTCATCTGAGGGGGCTGCATACAGTAAAGCAGCCTTTAAAAAACAACTTGAGCTTACAGACTTATTGCACAGGTCGGATGTTCAACTCCTCGCGGGTACTGATACTATAGGAATTTATTTAGTTCCTGGTTTCAGTCTACATGAAGAGCTTGCACTGTTTGTGAAAGCCGGATTGACACCGATGGAGGCATTGAAAACTGCAACTATCAATCCTGCTAAATATCTTGGCATTCAAGATTCACTGGGAACTATTGAGGTAAATAAAATTGCAGACTTGATTCTATTGGATGCCAATCCTCTAGAAAACATCAATAATACGCAAAAAATAAATGCGGTGATAATTAATGGAAAATTTTTGTCAAGAACTGATCTAGATAAAATGTTAGCTCAGGTTGAGATGGCTGCGAGTAATATCTGAATTTATGAAAGAGGACGGATCATATATGTCTCATATTCACACTATAAAGGCGCTAAATTAATTATTTCACGTCATTTTTTCTAGACCAAGATAAACGTGACTGACAGCTCTTGTTAATTTGAGTTCTTGCCAGACTATTTAAATAACACAACTAAGCAAAAGTTTCATTCCACCTGGACGGTGAGTTCCTCTGCTTTATATCCACCTTTCGCTCTAAAATACAGGATAAGGATAAGATAACAGGCCAGCATGATGGCTGGAAAAATGGCAACCGTCAACAGGGCATTCTTCTTAGCTGATGTCTTGATCGTATCCACTACCAGCTTTTCGTCACTTCCGAGCGAAGCGATCTTATCCTGATCGAGGGGGCTGTACTTCCCGAACACGCTTGATTTTTCCTCTGCGACGACTTTTTGATGGACGGCGGGATTTTGCTGAAAAAGCTCTCGATCGATCTGTTTATCCTGGATGTTCCCTAAAAAAACAGCCCCGATGACACCTACGCTCAGCATCCCCATTCCACCGATGGCATTGAGCGTAAGTGCACCTCCTTTGGGGAACCGTTCGGCAGCGATCCCCAGCATCGTCGGCCAGAAGAACGTTTTTCCCAGAGCGTATATCGTTGCCGCTACAAATATCATGATCCCTGCTGTCTTGGACAGCGTCACTAATCCGATAATCGCGATCGCGCTGCAGACAGCCAGCAATCCCAGAGGCGAAAGCTTGTGGACGATGGGCCCGGCAAAGAAGCGCAGGATCATCATGATCAGGGCCGTATAGACAAGAATCCAACCCGCCTGGAGGCCCAGTTCAGCCATCACAGGTGTAACGAGTTCCGTGATCCAGCTATCGGTCCCCAATTCTGTTGTCGCCAGAGGAAGCATGATGAGCAATAACAGGATAAAGAGAGGGCGGCCAAAAGATCGCACATAAAATCCATAAACGATAATAAGAGCAGCCGCGACTCCGACCTTTAATGGCAGCGTCCAGTCGAAGATACGGCCGATCTCCGCTGTCATGATGATAACAACAATAGCCGCACCGATAATACCCAACTCCTGCAACATCGTCCTGTAGGATACACCCGCTTTCACACGCTCCTGAACGGGGAACTTGGCGCGGAGCATCATGACTCCATAAAAGGCCGCAGGGATAAAGATCAAGCCCACTTTCCATCGCCAATCGGCACCGGGTCCCATTATCAGAGCCAACAATCCGCCCAAAACCAAACCCCCCGGCCAACCCGCATGCAGAATATTCAGCCACTTCGTTTTTTCTTTGGGATAAATGGTGGCAACAACCGGGTTTATAACCGCCTCGACAGTCCCGTTTCCCAGCGCAAGAATGAACGTGCCCCAGTACAGCATCTGATATCCCGTCGCAAAAATAGTGATGATCGCAGAAAGAATATGACAGACAAGCGCAAATACAAGTGATCGTCCATATCCGATTTTATCGATCACTAAACTGAACAGGATGATACTGAGAGCAAAAGGCCATAATCCGACACCGAGGATTTCGCCTTTCTGAGTTTCGCTCAGATTAAAATGCACACCAAGGTCACCTATGATCTGCGCCCTGATGATAAAACCGAATGACGTTGCAATCAGGGCGATGAAACATGTCCAGAAGAGCCATTTTGTTTGTCCGTTTGTTTTTTCTTCCGGAACAGTTTTTTTTGTGCTTTCCTCCATTTTCCTCTCCCCTCAATACTTGATATCAACGTGCTGCCTCTTCTCCGCGGATTCCAGGATGGCATCACAGATGACTGCTGCATTATAACCATCTTCGAATGTGGCCCCCCATGGAGCCACATCCCTATCATTCACGATGCAATCCAGGAGATGCGCGAGCTCATGAACAAAACTGTGTTCCCAGCCGATGATATGACCGTGAGGCCACCAGTTCTCCCACCAGGGATGGTATGCCTCAGAAATCAAGACATTGTGGAACCCCTGCGTTTCTTTAGGCTCCTCTCCCACCCAAAACGTCTGTAGCTCGTTCATCCTTTCCAGGTCGAAGACGAGGGATCCTTTTTCTCCGTTGATCTCGAGGACTTGATGATTTTTCCTTCCTCCCGCAAAACGAGTCGCTTCGAGTGTCCCGATGGCACCATTTGCAAATTCCACGGTTGCCACAAACGCATCATCCACATCCACCTTCCCGGAGCCCCCTCCCTCAGGATAAGGACGCTCCTCGATGAATGTCCGGGTCATGGCGCTAACGCTTTTCATTTCACCGACCAGAAAGCGTCCCAGGTCGATGATATGCGCGCCCAGATCGCCCAATGCCCCACTTCCGGCCGACTCTTTGTCCAGGCGCCATATCCGAGGTGTCCCATAGTGAGGCATGATCCATTCCTGGAGATATTGGGCCCGGTAATGGTAGATCTGACCCAATGCTCCTCTAGCGATCAGCTTTTTTGCTTGGCATAGAGCGGGCACAAACCGGTAATTAAAAGCCACCATGTGTTTGACGTTGGCGTTCCGCGCAGCTTCGAGCATTTCATGAGCTTCTGTGGCATTGCGAGCCAGGGGTTTTTCGCAGATGACATGTTTTCCCGCCTTCAGGGCTGCGATACAGGGCTCTAAATGAATGTCGTTAGGGCCGCCGTTGTCGAAGAGCTCGATCTTTGTGTTATCCAACATTTTTCGCCAATCCGTGTATGAGCTTTCATATCCATAACGCAGGGCGGCCTCTTTCACTTTATCCTCATCACGTCCGCAAATACCAACAAGCTTGGGAATGGCGGGGGGAGGATAAATCATGTACGGAATGGTTTTAAAGGCGTTGGAATGGGCCTTACCCATAAACGCGTAACCCAGCATGCCGACACCGATCTCCGGAGCTTCATACCCGGCTTTCCTTCCCGACATGGAGGTGAATCCGGTTTCTTCGCTCATTTTACTCCTCCTTTGAGAAAGCCGCATCAAAAGCGACTGCTGAAGGCGCAAAGTCCATTTTCCTGATCATTTCCAGGGCCTCCCTGGCTCCAAACTCACGATCCATTCCCGAATCCTCCCATTCAATGGATAGTGGGCCCTGATAGCCGATGCGGTTGAGTGCCCTTATGATGGGATCCCATTGAACGTCTCCCCTCCCCGGCGATACGAAATCCCAGCCCCGCCTGGGATCGCCGAAGTCGAGATGAGAGGATAGAATACTGTTGCTTCCTGTGAGCTTGACACGGGAGTCTTTCACATGGACATGAAAGATGCGGTCCTTGAATTCATCGAGAAAGCGGACAGGATCGATGAATTGATGGATGAAATGACTGGGATCGAAGTTGAACCCAAAATTCGGATGATACCCGATGGCATCCAAAGTTCGTTTTGTGGTTAAAATATCGTAGGCGATCTCTGTTGGATGGACTTCGAGCCCGAACTTGACGCCCTCTTTTTTGAATACCTCCAAAATGGGAAGCCAGCGGTCGGCAAAATCCTTATACCCCAGATCGATATCTTCCTGACTCGTGGGGGGGAAAAAATACAACATGTGCCAAACACTGCTGCCTGTAAATCCATTCACTCGATTGACTCCCAGAAGCTTGGCAGCGGTGGCTGTTTTCTTCATCTCCTCAGCACAACGTTGGCGGACTCCTTCCGGATCCCCATCCCCCCAGAGTTTTTCTGAAAGGATGGATTTATGACGTGTATCGATGGGATCGCAGATGCATTGGCCCACCAGATGACTGCTGATCGCGTAACATTTTAGATCGTATTTTTCGAGCAGTTCACGCTTTGCCCCGACATACCCATCATCCTCAAGGGCTCTATCGACTTCAAAATGGTCTCCCCAGCATGCCAGCTCTAAACCATCGAACCCCCATGAACTCGCTTTTTCAGCCAGCGTGTCTAAGGAGAGATCCGCCCATTGTCCCGTAAATAAAGTGATCGGTCGAGACATCCTTTCCCCTCCTCAATTTTGGATTTCTTCCGGCCTCCTTTCTGTATAATCTCGGACATCCGGAATGTTCTTTTGACAATAGTATAAAAAAGAAATATATCGGGTCAATGCAAAAATTCACGCGCTTTTCAGGCATGATTCAGACCTCATCTTTGAGGGAAAATGTTTAATTATCCAAGCGTCCAACCATTGTGATACACGGGACGGATATACTCATCCGCTTCCGGTGCATTTGTGGCTTTCATGTTCGGGCCGTCCCAATAGAGTTTCTTTTGCGTCCGCATCGCCACTGTGCCAAGCAGAACCAATTCGGTCAAAGGACCTCCGTAGTCAAAATTCGCACTGGCAGGGGCTCCTCCTTTGCAGGCATCAATCCATTCCCGACGATGGCCCTCAACTCTGGGGATAGTTGGGGCTGGCCGCTTGTATGCCTTCATTTTCGTTTCGGGAATTATCCGGGGACTTTCACTCCAACCCCCTGCAAGTATTTTTCCCTTATCGCCCACAAATAGAAGACCATCTTCCCCCATTCTCCGCTCGGGCTCGAGCTCTTCGGGTCTTGGAGGTTGAAGTCCACCATCGTACCAGGTCAGCTTGAGCGGGGGGAGTTCACCGCGTTCGGGAAAAGTATAATGGACGATCGCAGCGACTGGAGCAGTCTCGTCATTCAATTCGACGGTGCTCGCCTCAACGGTATCAGGATATCTCAGGTCCAGCGCCCAAAATGCCGCATCGATGTTGTGGCATCCCATGTCTCCTAAAGCGCCATTACCAAACGCCCACCAACCCCTCCATTTATAGGGAAAATATTCGGGGTGATAAGGACGGTATTCAACCGGGCCCAACCAGCGCCGCCAGTCAAGTCCGGAGGGGACGGGGGGAGTGCCCTCCGGCCGTGTGACCCTTTCGATAGGGCAGTCCTTTCCTGCCCTTGTCCAGGCATGGACTTCGCGGACCTGGCCAATCGCTCCATCCCTGATCCATTCGACCATTAGACGGATGTCTTCGCTCGAGTGGCCATGGTTTCCCATCTGTGTAGCTACATTGGCGGTGCGGGCAGCTTCTATCACTATGCGAGTTTCATATATGGAGTGTGTCAAAGGTTTTTCACAGAACACATGCTTTTTGGCTTCTATGGCAGCCAAAACAGCAATGGCATGGATGTGATCGGGAGTGGCAATCAGCACCGCGTCGATCGCTTTCTCCTTTTCCAGCATCTCCTGGAAGTCGATGTAGTCAGGGCAAAGCTTTTTCCCTTTAGAATCGGGAAGGCTAGCATAATGGTTCTTAAGCACTGCTAGCGCAGGGAATCGTCCTGCCGTACCCCCATAATAGAACTCGCTGTAATCGCTCTCTTCATTCACGTCACAAATCGCGGCGATTTGGATGTCTGGATAGCGCAATAGATCCTTCATATTATTGATGCCCTGGCCGCCAGTCCCGATGATTGCGATGTTTAGTGTATCGCTCGGGGCGACATGGCCCTTTCCACCCAAAACGTATCGGGGGACGATTGTAAAGGTGACAGCCGATGAAGCTGCATAATTCAAAAATGTCCGTCTTGAAATTGCAGAGCCCGATCTAGTGTTAGCTTTGATCTTATCACTCATCCAAATCCTCCTTTCTATCCAGGATGCTGTTCAACATCATAAAAGCAACGTTGCATCAATTGCAAGAATCCGTCCTATTTTTTTTCTTTTCTTCATCGGAATTGATGTCATTTAAAGCATTCCTATGATACGAGTTTGAAAATCACTGGAAAATTTTTTTCGAGAATTGTAATATGTCAGACTATTTGGATCACAGATCCGTCCAATCATAATTTTGAACAACAGGAGGCATCATGAAAAGGATAGGCTCGATCTTTTTAATATTTGGATTGTGTGTTTTTATATCCTGCGGAAAACAAAATAATGACACCCAGGAGGTTGAAACTGTTCGCGCGGATAGAGTTACTCTTCCCGACATTGACATATCTCGATCTCCGAGCGGCATAGTCCCCCTGCCCGAGAACGTTCCCCAGGTCATCAGGGATGTATTCGTCAAATACACCAAGATCTATGCACCGAATGGGAAGCCCATTCACATCCTTGCTCAAGATGGATGGACCGATGACCAGATCAAAAAAGGCAGGAATGTCCTCGAGTTTATCCTGATGGATTTTCCCGGTTCCGAATATGGTGATGATAAATCCGCAATCGCTAACGCCATGGCAGACCGAAAGGCCACAATGGTATTCTTTAACACGGAACCAGACCTCCGCAAAGCTTTTCAAGGCCCTCTTAGAGGGGCAACGGACCTGAGTATGCAGGACCTGCGCGCAAATGAATGCCCCGCTGAAGGAGACGATGACTACATGAATCATCTCACGCGGGATGCTTCATTCGAAGAGATCTGGCATCTTGTCCATGATTACGGCGTCAAACAAGTCCATCCGAACATGATCGCAGAGATGCGAAAGGCGAATGATAAAGCGGCCGAACAAGGATGGCGAGCCTGGCCTGAAGATGAACCCGACGAACATCCCAATGAATACGTTGGTGTCCTCATCGATAACTACTATGATCTATGGACAGTAAGGCCGAAACTGTACGAGGGAAGAGATATCGCCCCGGCGGATGTCCCGGAGGGCCAGTCACATTTCGGCCGTTATTTTGCCGGCAGCCGTGCCCGGATGAAAGAACTCGACCCGGCCGGTTATTCTTTAATGGAGAAATTCTTCCCTCCGTTCTTGACATACACTCCAGAATTGCCCGAGTATTTTGAGGGGACCTTTTCCTTAACATTCGATAAATCGATGGCCTATACTCATAAATCCCGGCATCTTGTGAATGTGACATTAACAGGAACAAAGAATGCTAACCTTGAGGGAAATGCTTATGACAACGTGCTATCCGGGAACTCAGGGGATAACACCTTAATCGGAGGAAAAGGAAACGACACTCTCGAAGGCGGAGAGGGAAAGGACACAGCTGTGTTCTCGGGACCCCGATCTGAATATATCATCCAGATACACAACGGAGACTCAAAAGTTACGGATAGCCAAACAGGCCGTGACGGAGAGGATTCGCTGATAAACATCGAAATCTTGAAATTCAGCGACGAGACCGTAGAGATCTGAATATATTGTCTGTCTTCTTTGATTTAAAGATATCGTTTTTTGAACGGGTATCAGCTTCTTAAAACTGGGTCAGGTCAGCGATGTTGAGGTCGTAGAGTTTCATTTCCCTGGGATTTCCTGTCTCCACATCCCACCCCATCATTTCGTAGTAGTAGTCCAGAGCCTTCTCGAATTCCTCTTTATCAAGTTTCACACCTGTTAGAGCCCCGGTCTCCAGTGGTTCGAAAAGTCTCTCGGGAAGAGCATCGTCATTGCGGTCGAAACCCTCACGCGCGTTGAACACACGAGCCAGTGTTGTCGTCCTCTCTCCCAGTTTCATCAGCTCGAAGAGACTTGTCTCCCATCCTGTTGCGCCGTTGACCATGTCGACCATATGATTCAACCGGAATAACCTCGCAGGACCGACCGTGAAGAAACACATGCACAACGTGTTGAGGACCGAATAAATATGCTGGTTATACACGAACCATCGCGCTTTATACGGGGTTAAACCACGCGCAGGAACACCCTTTAGGATGCCGATAGGATAGAGGTCGGGACAGGCCCATCTCCCTTCCTCGAAGGGCATATCATGGGCCGCTTCGATATGATCGGCCCCCGTTGGGGAAAGGGCAAAAGCAAATCCGATGTTATTCTTTCCACGAGGCTCATGCATGGCAAAACTCTGTTTTTTCACGGCACAGACAAAGCGTTCGGCCCCATTTCCTATTTGCTTGGCGGCTCTGTAGCTTCCTTCAGCCAAGAGTGCGCCAAATCCCTCCTTGAAGGCGATCTTTTCGATCATTTGAAGGGCTGCGTCTCCGTTGCCGAAACGCAGGTCGATACCATCGGTGTCTTCTTTTGTGAGGAGTCCATTTGCGTAACACTCCATGGCAAAAGCGATGGTCATGCCGCAATCGATGGAGTCGAGGGTATACTTGTTACATAGCTCATTGGCCTTGGCGATCACCTCTATATCATTGATCAGCATATTCGGCCCAAAAGCTCCGGAAGTCTCATATTGGGGGCCGCCATAAACAGGGTCGATATCGTATTTTCCCCCCGCGGCGATGGGTTTGCATTTCACAGGACAGGCAAAACACGTGTACTGACCCGTAAAAACCGTTTCTTTAAGTTTTTCGAATGTAACATCTTCCACCTTGTCGAAGGCCCCTCCATGGAAGTTGTTGGTGGGCAAAACACCATCGGCATCCATATCCTCCATATCCCATGCTAAAGTGCCCCCGTAACTCAATATCTCACACACAGGATGATCCTTCCTGTTTTTGGCAAAATAAGCGGAAAGTTCCCTAATTTTCTCTTTATTATGAAGCTCTACGGGTAATGTTCCTCTCACTGCTACGGCTTTTATGTTTTTCGACCCCATAACAGCGCCCATCCCTGCCCTTCCGGACGTATGTCTGACATCATGGACGACACAGGCATAGAGAACCTGATTCTCCCCTCCCTGGCCGATGGTTATTGTCTGAATTTTCGGATCATCCAAGTCTTCGCGGATTTTATGTTGGGCATAACCCGCATCCTTTCCCCATAGGTCTTCGGCATCCTTGAACTCCACTTTCCCATCGGATATCCATAGGTAAACAGGCTTAGGGGCCCTGCCTTTGATAACTGCGGCATCAAATCCGGCTCTTTTAAATTCCACAGAGAAAAACCCGCCCGCCTCGGCCTCACCGAATCCTTCGCTCAGAGGAGACTTGGCAGCGAGGGTGAAACGATTGGATCCTGGGATTGCGGCCCCGGTCAAAATCGAGGTTGTGATCACGAAAATATTATCAGGGCCTAAAGGATCGATACCGCTCTCCATTTCTGTCAGCAAGAAATAGGAGGCCATGGCGCTGCCTCCCATGAATGTCCTGTAAAAATATTCGTCCTTTTCTTCGACCTCATAGGTCAAATTATTGAGGTCGATCTTTAAAATCTTGCCGTGATATCCAGCTGCCATGTGTGTCCTCCTCAAAATAAAGACTTCGAGAAAATCTCTACTCAGAATGAAAAAATACTAATTCAACATAAAAATAAAAGCAATATATCTTACACAGGAAGCGATTTGATTTCACCGCCCCAACACAGTTCTTAAAGCTTCGAGGAAACGTATCACATTTTCTTCTCTGGCCGTATGTCCCATCAATCCTATCCGCCAGATTTTGCCCGCGAGAGGGCCCAGCCCCGCACCGATTTCGATTTTATGATCCGACCTCAATTTTCCCCGGATCTCTCCATCATCGGCTCCATCTGGAATATGGATAGAATTCAACATGGGGAGTCGGTAATCAGGATCTACGAGCATATCGATTCCCAGCTCTTCAAGTCCTTCGACCAGCATTTTATGGTATTGGATATGCCGATCAAATACGTTCTCTAAACCTTCGTCCATAATGAGAGAGAGTGCTTGGTACAGTCCATAGATCATGTTGATCGGAGCTGTGTGATGATAAACCCTGGTCTGTCCTTCCCAGTATTTTGTCAGCATAGAGACATCGAGATACCAGTTGGGGATTTTAGTCTTTCGATCCAGGATATAATCGAGAGCTCGATCGCTGAAAGACACGGGGGCCAAACCTGGTGGACAGGACAGACATTTCTGGGTTCCACTGTAGAGAGCATCCACACCCCAATCATCCGTGGAGACTTCTATTCCACCCAGACTGGTGACTGTATCCAGTAGAAAGAGCGAATCTGTGCTTTTAATCAATTCTCCGATTTCCTGGGCGGGATTTCTCACGCCTGTCGAGGTCTCTGCGTGCACTAAAGCTACGATCTTGTAATCTTTTTCGCTCAAATGTTCGTTCACTTGTTCAGGAATAACAGGCGTCCCCCACTCGAACTCGAGGACATCGACATCTGCCCCTAAGCGTGAGGCCACATCCTGCATCCTTTTTCCAAAAACTCCGTTGATCAAGATGAGGACAGGATCTCCTCTCTCGATAAGATTCACAAAACAGGTTTCCATTCCCGAAGACCCTGTGCCTGATATGGGTATGGTCATCTTGTTCTGGGTCTTCATAACTGTCTGGAGCAGCTCTTTCACATCATCCATGATTTTAATGAAATAGGGGTCCATATGCCCCAATGTTTTAAGACTGAGTGCATCATAAACCGAGTCATGGATACAAGAGGGGCCTGGCCCCATTAGTAAGATCTCTTCAATTCCATCAAGTGTATTGTTCATTCTATAAAACACTCCTTCTCTTGAATCGTTCATAAAACAGTCCGCAAATCTAGCATAAAATAATATCAACTTTCCATCGGGCTTGTAAAGGCATTTATCAATGCAAAATGCCTTTTTTGCATTAATTTTACAGATTCTGTAGAATAATGGCGACAGATTGTAAGTTAAGATTGAAGCTTTTCCTTGACATGGAGAGGAATATGTTTAAACTTTCCAGTCTATCGTTGTTATTTGAATAAGGAGTTAGCCAATGGCTGGAGATTATGAAAAAGGCATGTTTTCCTCAGAATTGCTGGATGAAATAAGAAACCGCTTTTTGTATGTGGATTGGGACCCTTTTTCAGGTAGGCGCGTGTACCTGGAAGCCTCAGGAGGTTCGCTTAGACTTAAGTCCGTGATGGAAACAATTGCCAAGGAGAGCGCTCTTCCCGATGAACTTTTCAGGTACAATCCTGGTTCAGACTATGTGAACGCTGCTGTGGATAAAGGGATAGAAGACGTGAAGCTTTTCCTTGGCGCAAAATCTGGGCATATCATGCCAGCACACAGCGCTACCCATGCCATCTTCCGGGCGCTGAACGCCATTACCTCTCATATTCCGGGATCGAATATCGTGACGACCGAATTGGAACATCCCGCTGTCCGCAGCTCTACACAGTATTTTGCCGCAATCACAAATAAAGAGTGGCGTGTTGCAAAATTATCTGGGAAGACGAGCTCTGTCACCGCAGAATCTATCCTGGAACTCGTGGATAAGGATACGTGTGTTCTTGCATTCCAGCACGGGTCCAATCAAACGGGCGCCATAAACGATGTCAAAATGATCATCACAGAGGCCCGGAAGATCAAGCCCGATCTTTACGTCCTTGTCGATGCTGTTCAGTATGCTCCCCATGGCCCTATCGATGTGGAGGAGTACGACGCTGATGCCTACGCTTTTGGACCTTACAAAGCCTATTGTGTCAAAGGAATCGGGTTCGCGCATATGTCGGATAGACTGGCCAACCTTCCGCATTGGAGACTGCTCGAAAAGCCCATAACGAACTGGGTCCTAGGTTCACCCGCTCATATGATGTATGCCTCCTGGTCCGCAACCATGGATTATCTGTGCTGGCTCGGCAGTCATTTTACCGAATCGACAGACAGACGGACTCAGGTCGTTGCAGCCAAAGACGCGATCCATTTACATATGAAAGCCCTCCTCCACCGGGCTATGTTTGGGACAGAAGAGATTGAAGGGCTTTTTAAACTCGGCCATGTGGATGTGGGTGGTATGCCCGAAGATTTCGGAAATCGTCTATGCATCTTCTTATTTCAACTGTTAGGAATGGATGCATCGAAGGCTATTGGACGCTACAACCGTGAGCATGGTGTCCGGTTAGCAGCCCGAATCATGGATGCCTATTCTGCCGTTCCGCTTAAAGCCTTGGGCTGGGAGAGTGCGGTACGGCTTTCGGCAGCACACTACAACACACCGGAAGAGATCGATATTTTCCTCAAAGCGACCAAAGCCCTTGCTGACTGATATATCCTCAAGGGATACCTAACACGCTTAAAATTAAGAATTGATTCCTGTAAAAATAAATGATGCCTTACTTGAATTCTACAACATCTGCACGAATGAAGAGCTTTACTTCTGTGTAGAGTATCAAGTTCAGAATATCAGCATCATAATGAACATTCACTAAGGCAATTTTTTTATCTTCTCTGGGGCCATAATCTTTTTCATAATTTTCCCACAGATTCTCTAGGGCTTCCTGGTAGAGCATACCTGTTCCGCTTACCCTGGCTATCGCCATGGTGCTCACTTGTGCTCCAGGTCCAGCACTTATACCGAGAATATATCCGGCTCTTGAACTTCCTGTTATATTGGTTGCGATAATGCTGTAATTAGCTTCGGACAGTTCAACATCTGTCACATTTGCTGATAGAAACATACCCGAAGTCGTGCATCCTGTAAAACTTGCTGCGAGCAAAATGAGTACAACCCATAATAAAAAGGTTCGCTTCATGATATCCTCCAATATCGAATTTTTTCCTATCTGGTCCTAATTGTAAATAAATTTTCTGCAATAAACGTACCAATTGAAGCTTTGGGGAGTACTGCTAAGTCAAATAACTTCTATATGTCCTCAGGAAATAACAGATGTTCACCATAGAGACCAACAGGAGTTCCTCAACAAAGAAATCCAACCAGGATCAATAAATCTATGCCCCCATGGAAGAACGGAAGGCAAGACTGCAAGAATTCGTAGGTATCAGTCAAGAATATCGGGAATTTGAGCGATCGCTTCTTTGGAATCGACGAGCAGAGCCACGACCAGATTTGCCTGATGAGAAGCGGCAATCCCCACTCTGGGCGCCATTAAGCCTAAACCGGGTTCAGCAGGTTTTTGCAGATCCCCGACGATAAAGATTCTTTCTCCCAATCTCCAAGTCTTGATACTGTTGCTATCGCCATATCCTGCCAATCCTGAGGCTCCAACGAGGTATATTCCTGGAAGAGATCCCCCCACAACCTCCATGAGCATGGCCTTATTCTCAGCACGGTCCAAACATTCGACAACGATATCGACATTCCCGAAAATCCCGGGAATGTTGGACCTATCAAGCTCTATCTGATGCGTGGTGAGTCTTACATAAGGGTTGATATTTTTGATGATCTTTGACATGGCCTCTGTTTTGGCCATGCCGATCTGATCGACAAAATAAAACTGACGGTTGAGGTTGCTCGGTACGACAACATCGTAATCCACCAATACCAGTTCACCCACACCCATCCTGGCCAGGGCGATGGACACAGCAGAACCCAGCCCACCCAAACCTGCAATGCCTACAGTGGACTCTTTCATCCGCAGATGCACACCAGGGGAATGACGAGCAACGAGCACAGCCTCCATCTCTTTGGCTTGGGGCTGCTCCCCCCTCCGGAAAAGCACAACCTCATCCCCTTCCCTGAGAACATATTCCTTTTCGCTTGGGTAACCATTGACAATCAGAATATCCGCGCCGGGCTTATTGCGATCGCGGAGCTGCCCTACAGTCATGTTCTCAGGGATAGAAAAATCGTGCTCATTGAGTTTTATTTTTAAACCCATCGCCCTCTCTCCCTTTAAAGCTCACGCTTGAATAATACTGCGGAGGCTCCGCACTTTTCACCTAACTTAAAAAATGGCGGAGAGGGTGGGATTCGAACCCACGATCCTGAGTTCACAGGATAGCGGTTTTCGAGACCGCCGCCTTCAACCACTCGGCCACCTCTCCATTTGAATTCTTCATATCAAGCCTGATTACTCAGCTTACCGCTTGTTAGCGAAGAAATCCTTTAGAATCTTACCGCATTCTTCAGCGAGAATTCCACCCTCAATTTCGATCGAATGATTCATCCGATCGAAAGGAAGTGTCATAATGGACTCCACAGCTCCAGATTTTGGATCTAGCGCACCAAATATCAAACGCCTTATCCTCGCCTGAAGGACCGCCCCCAAACACATGACACATGGCTCCAGGGTCACATACAGATCACAATCAGAAATCCTGTAATTCTCTCTTTTCCGGCAGGCCTCTCTGATAGCCAAGATCTCAGCATGAGCTGTTGGATCGTTCAACGAAATGGTTTTATTATGGGCCCGGCTCAATATTTTTTCGTCTGAGATAACAACAGCCCCCACAGGAACTTCATCATTCTCAGCCGCTCGCTCTGCTTCTAAGAGTGCCTCTCTCATGAAGGATTCGTGGATAGCGACTTCTTTCATCAGCACAGATTTTACTGCTCCCGCCTAAACTTTACAACTCTACATTAAAATGCATCAAAGCTGACAGTGCGCTTCCGGATCTTTGATGACTGAAATGGGAATAAGGATGTATTCTTGAGAAAACCGGTAATTTATTTTTATGCAGAGATTGATTATGATAGAGCACAGTAGGAAGGATGCCCAAAATGAATGAACAGTTTGAATGCCTGGCATGCGATAAAAAAATCCCATTGGATGTCTTTAACACATTCTGCCCGGATTGTAGGGAACCCCTTCTCTACCACTACTCTGAAAAAAAGAGGACGATCCACACGGAAATGACTCACACTATGGATGTCTTTTCTGAGTTTCTTCCATTTGAAGAGATCGATCGATCTCTTTTGTTGGGTGAAGGCAATAGCCCTCTTGTCAAACTCAGGCGAATCAATCAAGAATGCCAAGTTCCCTTTATGTATGTAAAAGACGAATCACTCAACCCAACGGGAAGTTTCAAAGATAGGGGCACAGCCGTTGCCATTCAAAAGATCGTCTCTATGAAGGTCGATAAGATCGGCACGGTTTCCACTGGAAATATGGCAACTTCCACAGCGGCATACGGAGCCAAGGCAAATCTGCGGACTTTTGTCTTCATCAAGGAAGACATTTCGAATGAAAAATTGCTCTCCTGCGGGATATATGGACCTATCATGATTAAAGTGGCGGGTGATTACGGGGAGCTCACTTACTTGAGTTACGATCTCGGGCGCAAGCATGGGATCTGTTTCATGAACGCCGTTGATCCATTCAGAATTGAAGGCTACAAGGTGATCGGGCTCGAGATTTTTCTCCAGTTGGGCGATCGGGTTCCTGATTACATTTTTTGCCCTGTGAGTTCCGGTGGACATCTGATCGGGATTGTCAGAGCCTATTCCCAGCTAAAACAACAAGGCTTGATCGACAGGATGCCGGTATTCGTCGGGGTTCAAGCCGAAGGATGTTCACCCGTCGCTCAGGCATTCCGTTCAGGGGCATCCAGAGTCGAGAGAATAAAAAAAGCGAATACGATCGCCCAGGCTATCACGAATCCCGACCCTCCTGGAGGGAACATGATCCTCCATATGGTCAGAGAGAACAATGGTTCGATCCTGGCTGTCAACGATACAGAGATACTCGCGGCCCAAAAGATGCTGGCCGAAAAAGAGGGCATATTTTGTCTGCCTGCCTCAGCAACAACCCTGGCTGGCTTCCTCCAAATGTCCAGAACACATACATTCAACGAAAAAGACAAAGTTGTGTTCGTTGTATCAGGTTCAGGAATGAAAAATCTAAAAGTTTTGGATTCCTCTTCGATGAATTTCTATCATGCGGATCTCTCTACGCTCGAAGCCACTCTCCTCTCTACGATTGAATAAAATAAGGGAGATTAGCGTATAGTTCATTAAAGACAGAAAGCTTAAGAGTCTCAAAATTTTAGAGTTGCTTTCATATAAAAATTTTCTGTGCTACCATGAGTGCACGAATTTAAAAAAAAGGAGGTCAACATGAGTAATGATTTTCCTTCGATGGAAATAAAACTTCCAAAAATCAATCCCAGCATCATCAAGCTCATTGTTGCAGGAGTTTTCGTCCTTATCATCTTGGCGGGCTCTTTCTACCAGATCGGCCCGGAAGAGGCAGGTATCATCCTGAGGTTCGGCAAGTATGTTCGTACCACTGACCCTGGACTTCATCTCAAGCTTCCCCTAGGGATAGAAGAGCTCACTAAACTTCCTGTCCAGAGACAGCTCAAGATGGAATTCGGATTCAGGACGACGAGGCCGGGAATCCGGACAGAGTACCGCACAACACCGGATACCGTGAGAGAGGCCACCATGCTCACAGGGGATTTGAATGTCGTTGTGGCGGAATGGATCGTCCAATACAAGATTAAAGATCCCTACAAATACCTCTTCAAGATCCGCGATGTGGACAGCACGTTTCAATACATGAATGAAGCCGTCGTTCGAACAATTGTCGGAGACAACACCGTCGATGAAGTGATCACCATAGGACGATCGAGAATCGCCCTCGAGGCTAAAGAAGAGCTCCAGCAACTGTGTGACCTATACGAGATAGGGATCGAAGTCCTTCAGCTCATCTTCCAGGATGTCAATCCCCCCGACCCTGTAAAACCGTCATTCAACGAAGTGAATGAGTCCCAACAGGAAAAAGAGAGAAAAATCAATGAAGCGTGGTCTGAGTACAACCAGGAAATTCCGAAGGCTCAGGGAGAAGCTGAACAGGTAATTAGAGGGGCCGAAGGATATGCCACGGAACGAATTAATAATGCCGAGGGAGATGCCACACGATTCAGGTCGATCTACAGGGAATATGCGAGGGCTCCACTGGTGACGAGAAAGCGGCTTTATCTCGAGGCCATAAATGAGGTCCTTCCCAAAGTCAACAAAAAAATCATCTACGATAGAGGACTGGAGAGTATCCTGCCGCTTTTGAATTTCAAGCCGGAGGTGAAAAATGACTAAACAAACCAGAACTGTTATTTTAGTTATCGCTGCTTTTGTTGTTCTCATCGTCTTGGTAGATGCGATCTATAAGGTATCCGAAACGAACCAAGTTATTATTACACAATTCGGGGAGCCTATTGGCGACGCGATCACAACACCCGGGCTGCATATCAAAACGCCCTTTATCCAAAAGGCCAATTATTTTGAGAAACGCTGGCTCGAGTGGGATGGCGACGCTAATCAGATTGTTACCAAGGATAAAAAGTATATATGGGTCGATACCTATGCGCGCTGGAGAATCAGCGACCCTCTCGTTTTTTTCCAGAGAGTCCGTGATGAGAGAGGGGCACAATCGAGATTGGATGATATCATCGACGGAGAAACCAGGAATGCCATCGCCAATTTTGATCTCTTCGAGGTCGTCCGCTCGACAAACAGAGAATTCGAAGCCACAGAAGAAGCAAGGGAGATACTGGACACAGACGCAGCCCCAAAAGAAGTCGAGATGGGACGAGAAAAAATCACTCAGATCATCCTCGAAAGATCATCATCAATCACTCCGGAATTCGGTATTGAGCTCAGGGATGTACGGATCAAAAGAGTGAATTATGTCGAGGAAGTTCAGAGAAAGGTTTTTGACCGTATGATTGCGGAGAGACAGAGAATAGCGGCGAAATACCGTTCCGAAGGAGACGGAAAAAGTGCGGAGATCCGTGGACAAAAAGAGCGGGAACTCAAGAGGATCCAATCGGGAGCCTACAGAACAGCTCAAGAGATCAAAGGAAAAGCGGATGCAGAGGCCGTCAAGATCTATGCAGATGCCTACAATCTCGATGTTGAATTCTACCAGTTCATGTAAACGCTCGAGACCTATAGAACCATCATGGATAAAGAAACCTGGCTTTTTCTCTCGACAGATTCCGAATTTCTCAAATATCTGGATTCGACACGGAAATAATACGACTAAGTCCCAAGAATTCGGTTGAGGCGGGGCATTGAGATGTTTCCGCCGGTGAGTATGAGAGCCACTTTTTTACCTCGAAGTCGTTCTTTGATTTTTAAGGCTGCAGCGAGAGG
>JASFPP010000036.1:0-24031 GCA_050115915.1 Candidatus Aminicenantota bacterium | reverse complement strand
TGGTTCGGAACTCGCCTCGCAAATAGGCCTCTCAAATTTCCCGTACACCTATTATCTGCAGACAATTCACGGAAAGATCGCTGGCAACTGGTATACTTCCCAGATCAGCCCTGGAGTCACCGGGGATTTTCACACGACAATCTACTTTAAAATATTTCGGAACGGCGAAATCTCCTCACTCGAAATCCAGGAACCGAGCGGAATCCGCGCCCTCGACATGTCAGCCCGCAGGGCCATCCAATCTTCGGCCCCGTTTCCTCCGTTGCCCCATGATTACGAGGGAGACTTTTTAGGAATTCATCTGATATTCGAGCATAACAAATGAAAGACAAAACCAAGACAAAAATCATCTGGACATGTGTTCTTTTTCTGGTGGGCACAGGAGCTCTCTATTCGCAACAGGATGTGGTGATGAGCATCAAAGGGGGCATTCCCGCCATCCCTGTAGCCATCCCCGATTTCATCGTGAACGGGTCCACACCCGAAGCAAAATCCTTTGCAGAGACGGCCAAAGAGATCATCACATCCAATCTTAAATACAGCCGCGTTTTCAACACACTCCCCCATAGCTACTACAGCTATATCAGGCCTCTGGACCCCCAAAAGATTTTCTTCAAGGATTGGGAGTCCATCCAGGCCAAACTCCTGTTTGTCGGCGAAGTCTCGGATAGCGAAGAAGAGGACAAGATCCTTTTCGAAGGAAAGCTTTTCGATGTCAAATCGGAAAAATTTATTTTCGGCAAGAGATACCAGTCCCAGAAGAATCTGATCCGGTTGGTCGCGCATAGAATGTCCGATGAGATCATGAAAATGCTCGGACATCCCCCTATTTTCACCTCCAAAATCGTGTTTATCTCCAACAGGGATGGCAACGACGAGCTCTACATGATGGACTATGACGGCCACAATCAAACCCGAATCACGTATAACACCATCAAAGATTATATGCCTGCATGGTCGGCGGATGGAAAAAGTGTTGCTTACACATCCTATCGCCAGGCCAGAGCTGGTCTTTATATTCTGAACATCTACGAAGGCAAACAGGTTGAGGTCCAGAACGCGGGGACAAATTTTGGCGCAACTTTTTCCTCGGACGGAAAAAAACTGGCCTTTTGCTCCACACTGGAAGAGGGAAACTCCGAGATCTATGTGGCGAACAGCGATGGCTCTAAAATCAAAAGACTGACTTTTAACAAAGCCATCGACACAGCCCCCACATGGTCTCCCACCAGTCGAGAGATCGCCTTCACCTCGGACAGGGGGGGAACCCCGCAGATTTACATCATGGATGCAGAGGGATCGAACGTCCGTAGAGTCAGTTTTGGGGGGACTTATTTCGATGGCCCCGCCTGGTCCCCGGCCGGTGATATGATCGCCTATGTATCCAGAGTAGACCTCGTCTTCGATATATATGTCCTCAACTTAAGAACGAACCAGACCGTCAAGCTCACAGAGAGCAACGCCAGGAATGAATCCCCATGCTGGTCGCCTGACGGACGGCACATCATCTTCTCCTCGAACCGGACAGGAACCATCCAGCTTTATACAATAGACTATGATGGCGCCAATATGCGACGACTTACCTCTAAGGGGGAAAATAAACTTCCAGATTGGTCCAGGTGAGTTTTCAACAGATGATGTTGACAGAAGAAATTTTAATCGTATACAATTGGGGCTGATTGGAATGCCCTATTAACAAAACAGGAGAGATGGAATAAGACGTGAAGGAGGTCACATGAAAAAAACATTTATCTTGATTCTCGCTTGCTTTCTGGTTTTGGGATTCCTCGTGTCATGTAAGAAGAAGGTGGAGCAGGCTCCTCCCCCACCCCCCCAGGTAAAGGAGCAACCCAAAGTCGAAAAGGTCGTAGAGCCTCCCGTGGTCAAGGAACCAGAACTCACGGAAGAAGAGATCTTCATGAAAAAATCCCTGGAAGAGATCAATGCCGAAAAACCCCTGCACATGATCCATTTTGACTACGACAAGTATTTCATAAGGGATGATGCCAAGCCTGTTCTGGAGGCCAATGCCGCATGGCTCAACAAATTCAGTTCTGCAAAGATCCTCATCGAGGGACACTGCGACGAGAGAGGGACAGAGGAGTACAACCTTGCACTCGGAGAAAAAAGAGCCAAGAGCACGATGGATTATCTCTTTTCCCTGGGCATCTCCGCAGACAGATTGAAGATCATCTCTTACGGCAAGAGTCAGCCGATCGACATGGGACACAACGAGACGGCCTGGCAAAAGAACAGACGCGCCCAATTCACCATCATCGCTAAATAATACATGGGAAAAAGGTTCACCACCGGACTCATTTGGCTTCTTGGCCTAACTCTAGCACTGAGCGGAAGCCAGAACAAGCGGGAAAAAGCTTATGAACTCATCTACAAAGACGTGCAGCAGCTCAAGAACCAAGTCCTATCCTTGGAAAGTAAGATCGAAGAGAATGCCGAGGAAATCAAGGGTATAAGGGACGATCTGAAGGAGCTTCTCGACCTTGTACGACAGTTCCAGACAGCCCAGGCAAGTGCCAGAGAGGAACAGAGAAGGCTGCCTGCCCAATACCAGATCCTGCTGGAAAAGGTAGAGAACATAAACACACAGCTTGCCCAATTTTCCGAAGATCTGATCGAAATCAAAAGAGTGGCCCTCCCGTTAGCCGAACAGGTCACAGAAGCAGAGGATCCCGAGGGGGACCAATCCGATGCTCCTCCCACCCAGGAGCCAGTTAATGCCGGCGATCAGCCCTCTGAAGAGGACTTGCCGCCTTCGATTTCTCCCAACCTCTCGCCGAATGAAGTCTACAATATGGCCAGGTCCGATTATTTGAAGGGAAATTTTGAACTGGCCATTGAGGGATTCACGATCTACAAATCTCACTTCCCTGAAAGCCCCCTTTCCGACGATGCCCTCTATTGGATCGGAGAATGTTACTTCAGCCAAGAAAAATACAATGACGCCATCGAACACTTCAACGAATTGATACTCAACTATCCCAACGGCGATAAAATCCCCGCCGCTTACCTCAAAAAAGGGATAAGCCTCGTCGAACAGGAAAAAAAAGAGGAAGCGCTATCCGTGTTCAAGCTCTTGATCACAAAATTCCCCCTCGAAGAGGAAACAAAAATCGCACAACAAAAAATCAGAGAATTGGAAACATCCAATGAGAGACATCAACAGTCTTAACAAAGTGATTTTGATCGGCCGCCTTGGCCGAAACCCGGAGCTTCGCTACATCCCCCAAACGGAAAGAGCTGTCGCCAATTTTAACCTGGCAACTAATGAGAAGTATTTCAATCCCAACACAAACGAGAGTGACATCCGGGCGGAATGGCACCGGATTGTCGCCTGGGGAAAACTGGCTGAATTCTGCGAGAAATACCTGACCCAGGGAAAGCAGGTCTTGATCGAGGGAAAATTAAGAACCCGCAGCTGGCAGGACAGGGACGGGAATAAAAAATTCACAACCGAAGTCCATGCCCAAAATATCGTCCTCCTCGGTAAGAGAGAGGACACTCCGGAGGAGGAGAGATCGTTCACTTCACCAGCATCGTCTTCACCCTTTCCTGAAGAGGATCAGAGCCCATCTATGGAGGAAGGCGGAGAGGACGACGAGGTTCCCTTCTGAACTACGCAAGGCTGCGTTCTGAATTCTCAAGACCGAGAAGCGTGGAAGAATTTCCAACAAGGGGAGCGCAATCGGCCTGTTTTGCAAAAGACGAAATTCAATGGTCTTTGGCCTCCTTTAAGACTTTTGGCGGGAAAAAGTAAAGATCGCAAGAGTGGAGGGGAAGCAAGAGTGAAAACAGCACCTGACAGAAATCATTTGAAAGAACTCGCGCGGTTTAAAGATGGCATCGTGGAAGACATCCGCCCCTGGGGAAAATTCCGGTCATTCCCCCACAGGTCAGCGGGCAGCATCAAGATCATTACTGTCAATCCAGGAGAGACCTTATCGCTCCAGTACCACGAACGCCGGAGTGAATTCTGGGTCGTTCTAGATAGAGGTCTGGAAGTGACAGTCGGGGATAATGTCTGGCAGGCAGGAAAAGATGAAGAGATATTTATTCCTCAACGAGCCCCTCACCGGATGAAATGTGTCGGGGATCAACCCGTGCGCATCATGGAGATCTGGATCGGGGATTCCGACGAATCCGACATTGTCCGCCTTGAAGACAAATACGGGCGCGACAGTTCTCTCTAATGGATTTTTTCACGAGCTGAGGCCAACTCACTCCCCGCCGACCTTTCCGTTCTCCCATGACATACCTCCAAGTCTGATATTATCCATAACCTTTCGGTGTGTCCACAAAAACGGGGGAAGTCCAGAGGCATTGGCCCCTGTAGATGGAGTGAACGGCCGCGAACCGACCCAAACTACCCTGGCCACAAGAAAGGCTTTCTAGCGAAACCAGTTCGCCTGCAGGGGAAAAGATGTTGACTATAGAGTGGGAAGGATTTCGCAATTTAAGTTTGGTCAAAATCCTTATGAGTCAATCAATTCGTAGGGCGGGTAAGGAAGGCTTTGGGGTACTTCACCAGCACATTTTCGATAATATATTCCTCGATCTCCTGGGCTGAATTGAGGTGCATCGCTCTTTTCACGATCCTTCGGATGGGTTTGCTCTCCACTGAACGCAGGACCTCTTTGATCCGGGGAATAAAGATCGGATTCATGCTGAACTTCCGCAATCCAAAACCGAGCAGAACGAGTGCGGCAAGAGGATCAGCAGCCATCTCACCACAGACCGTGATCTCTTTCCCCGCGGCCTGAGTGGTCTCGATGATAAACTTGAGTATCCGTAAGATTGATGGATGGAGAGGTTTGAAAAGATAAGACACGAGTTCGTTCGATCTGTCGACAGCCAGATAGTATTGAATGAGATCATTCGTCCCGATGCTCAAATAATCCACTTCCCGGACCAGAACATCTGTAATGGCCGCTGCTGCAGGCACCTCGATCATAACCCCAAAGGGCGTTTTTGGATCAAACTTGACCTTCTGTGACCGCAACTCTGCCTTGACTTCTTCGAAGAGATTCTTGACCTCTTTGATCTCCTCGTATTCTGTGATCATGGGGATAAGGATGCGGACATTCCGAAAAACACTCGCTCTCAAGATCGCACGGAGCTGTGTTTTGAGAAGCGTTCTGTCGTGGAGGGAAAATCTTATGGCCCTCAGGCCCAAAGCCGGATTGGGCTCTTTGTGTATCCGGAGTTGGGGAAGGTTCTTCTCCCCGCCTATATCCATCGTTCGGATGTAGACATCAGCAGGTTGGGCTTCTTTTGCACACCGGTAATACGCATCATAGTGTTCCTCCTCCGAAGGAAGAGAGGTGCTATGCAGATAGATAAATTCTGACCTGAAAAGGCCGATCCCTTCCGCTCCAAGGGAAAAGGCGGGTTTAACTTCTTCTGGCAGTTCGATATTGGCCAGCGGATAAAACCTCTCGCCATCCAGGGTCAAAGACTTCAGCTTTGCTGTTTTCCGGAGTTCTTTGCGGTAGTTCTCATATCTTTTTTTCTTGCTGATAAACTCTTTTTTGATCGCCGACGGGGGATTGACGAGGACCTCACCATCGGTTCCATCCACGATCAAAATGTCTCCGTTCTTAACACGCCTGGTGATGTCACTCAGCCCGACAACCGCGGGAATGTTCAGGGATCGAGCGAGAATCGCTGTATGAGAGGTCTGACCTCCCATATCCAGTGCGACAGCAAGCACATTTCCCTGACTCAAACGCAACGCTGCTTCAGAGGGCAGGAGCTCATGGCCCACCAGGATTTTTTCTTTGTCATCGTGAGCTCTTTTCGGCTCGAATGGCTCAAGATTTTTATACACTCGCGAAAGCACATCCGAGACATCAAATTTTCTTTCTCTAAAATACTCGTCCGCAATGGATTCAAATTTCCTCATGTACTGTTCATGCATCTGGGATATCGCCCATTCCGCTCGGGTTTTCTCTTCCGTGATAATCTTTTTCAGGCCCACAAACAGCGAACTATCCCTCACGATGAGAAGGTGGGCATCAAAAATAAAGGAGTGCTCCTCCCCTATGGTCTCCTTCACTTTATCCTTGATAACAGTCAACTGCTGTTGCGTGATTTCAATGGCTTTTTCCAAACGGGCGATCTCATCGTTCAGTTGTTCAGGCGAGATTTTGTCTTTTCTCGATGAAAAAATCACACGCTCCGTCAACAGGACCTCCCCGATCGATATACCGGGGGATACGCCGATTCCTCTAAGTCTCATATATTCCATAAGCCTATTCTTCTTCTTGAAACTTGTCCTTTATAAGCATTTCCAGAGCATCAAGCGCCTGATCTTCATCAGGGCCAGAGATCTTTAGCGTGATGACCGAACCCTGCACAGCCGCTAAAGTCAAAATTCCCAGGATGCTTTTCCCATCGATTTCATTCCCATCCTTTTCGATCCGCACAGAAGACGCGAACCGATTAGCCAGGTTCATGAATTTGACAGCAGCCCTGGCATGAAGCCCGAGTTTATTTATGATGACGATTTTTTTCTTTACCATAGGAGCCAGGCTGATTCAGCTCTTGGACCGTAAAAGAGCGCTAGCTAGGTGGATGTTCTTTTGGCCTTGCTCAACAACTTTTTTCGCCACCTCCTGGAGGCTATTGCTCCTCTGGAGAGATGCAAACTTTATGAGCATCGGAAGGTTCACTCCGGTGATGATCTCGACCTCGTTGTCCTTCAAGAAACTGAAGCTCAAGTTGGAAGGAGTCCCTCCAAACATATCTGTGAAAATCAGAACACCGTTTTTCTGATCAACCTTTTTGAGGCTCTCGTTTATCTTCTTTTTCGAAGCCTCGACATCATCATACCACCCGATTGAAATTGCCTCGATGTTGACTGTCTCTCCCAAGATAATTGTCAGAGCATTCAGAAGTTCCTCTGCCAATTTGCCGTGGGAGACGATGATACCACCGATCATTCTTCTTCTATGTGTCCGTTTCGACCTTTAGGTCCGTTTTGCCCATAACACCAAACGTGGAGCGAACTCTCCTATCTTTGCACAATTCACGCTCACTTTTCAACATTTTTACTTATAGATATCCCGATGGTGAACACGAGCGCTGTAGGAATGGGCCCTCAAGTGTTTTTTGAGTTCTTCGCTACAGACGACGGAGCGGTGTTTCCCTCCTGTACATCCTACGGAAATAGTCAGGGTACTCTTCCCCTCCTCAATGAATTTGGGCATGAGATGATCCACAAACCTGTAGAGCTCTGCTAAAAACTGACTCGCCCCCTCGGATTGGAGCACATATCCACGCACGCTTTTGCTTCGCCCTGTTTTCTCCCGTAAAGTATTGATATAAAACGGATTGGGTAAAAACCGCGTATCAAACACAAGGTCGGAATCGACAGGTATCCCGTATTTATAGCCGAAACTGACAATAACGATCTGTAGCTGTTGGGTCTTTCGCCTGAGAAATCGTCTCGTCAGTTTCTTTTTCATATCCCAAACGCTCATCGCTGTGGTATCCATCACCTCATCCGCCATGGCCTTTATCTCTGCCATTCTCTCCCTTTCCAGAGAAACACTCTCTATAATCGGCCTCTTGCGCATCAGAGGATGTGGACGCCTGCTCTCACTGAACCGCTGCACGATAGTTTGATTCGAAGCTTCGAGAAAGATCATCCAGATCGGGATCTTCTTCCGTATGGATTGGAGCACATGCGGAAACTCTGTCGTAAACCCTTCCTCACGGATATCGACCACAAGAGCAACCTTTTCAATCTTAAATTCCTCTCGCATCCACAGATCTACAAAACTGGGGATCAGTTTCGCAGGAAGGTTATCTATACAATAATAGCCCAGGTCCTCAAGAAAACGGCTGACACTGGTTTTCCCTGACCCGGACAGACCAGTAATAATGATAAATCTATCATCTCTCACTGGGATTCCCTCATTGTTTATTTTTTGGATCGGAAAGCCTCTTGTTCAACCTCTCGATAATCTCTTTGGGGGCATGATATCCTGATTCTCTTAAAAGATAAACTTTACAGGCTACTTCGATCAGAGTGGCGATGTTCCTCCCGGGGCCTACGGGTATTACGATCTGAGGCACCGGAACATCCGCGATCTTTCGATCTCGAGCAAATTCCAGCCCCATCCTATGGTATGCTTTTCCCTCTTTCCATCGTTGCAGATTGATCACAAGCCGAATTTCCTCTCGCGAAGAGACCGCATTCGCGCCAAAGATCTCTTTGATGTTAATAATCCCCAAGCCCCTGATCTCCATGAAATGATGACTCACCTCGGGTGAAGCTCCAAACAAGCGGCCATCTTCGACTTGGCACTCTGTCGCATCATCCGAGACAAAACGGTGCCCTCTTGTTATGAGCTCCAGTGCGCTTTCACTCTTGCCGACACCGCTATCCCCGACGATGAGCACTCCCAGTCCGAAAACTCGGAGTAATCCTCCTGATAAAATCATCACCTAAGATCCTGAAAAAGGGAAGGCTCCCTTCCCTCAATCATCTATTCTCTCTTCCTCGTCTTTCAGCACACCCAGGATTTCGCTGATATTTTCGGTCTCCTGGATCCTTTGGATAACACGCTTGGCTTTGCGCACGAGTTGTGCGATTGCGGCAAGAATCTGAAGGTTCACGCTGGGGTTGTCCGGTGATGAGACCACGAGGAAGAAGATATAGGATGGCTTTCCATCCAAGGAAAAAAAATCCACACCTTTCTTTGAGATGGCCAGCATCACGACCGGGTTTTTCACTCCCTTCATCTTGCAGTGAGGGATGGCGACGCCATCGCCGATGGCCGTGCTGCCGAGCTCTTCCCGCTGGAACAATTTATCGTAGAGATCTTTGTCTTTGGCGATTTTGTTGTGTTTTTTGAGAAAAACAGCCATCTCTTTGAGGACTCCTTCTCTCGTTACGCTATCAAGCTCAGGAATCACCATATCTTTAGTCAGCAAACTGTGTACTTTCACCAAAGTCACTCTCTTAAAGTCATTCTTCAGGTTCAACTATACCAAAATGTCCGTCTTCTCTTTTGTAGAGTACGGCCCATTTTTCCGAGTCAAATTTCCTGAATACAAAAACTTCTTTTTTTCTGGTCTCCAGCTGGAGGAGAGCCTCGTCTACAGACATTGGCTTTAAAGAAAAGTCACGACTCGGGATCACTCTCACCGGCTGCTCTTCTGTATCTGGAGAGGAGGCGACCGGAGCAACCTCGCGACCCTTCCGTCTCTTTCTCTCCCTCAGCTTCTCCCGTTCTTTTTTCACTCTCTTCTCGAGGCGGTCAAACGCCAATCCCATCGAGCTGAACATATCATGTGTTTCTTCCACTGTGTTCAAGGTGGCCCCTTTGATCTTGATATTGATCTCAGCTTTATGCCTGTACTTCTCAACAGACAAGATAAGATCGGCTTCCACAGGATAACCGAGCAGTTTTTCGATGGCTTTTAGCCTCCGTTCACAGTGTTTTTTGATCTCAGGCGTAAGAGTGGTGTGTCTGGCTGTATAGTTGATATTCATTGAGTCTCCTCCATCCAGTACTTTCTCTTTCTTATGTGGGAAGGGGGAATGCGGAGTTGCTTTCTGTATTTCGCCACAGTCCTGCGCGCAATCTTGAAATTCTCCTTTGCCAAGATCTCCTCGATTTCGATATCGCTCAAAGGATTCCTCTTGTCCTCCTGTTCCACCAATTTTTTTATCTTCTCTTTGACTCTCAAAGAAGAGATCTCCTCACCAAAATCTCCAGAGAGAGATTTATGGAAAAAATACTTTAGGGGGAACACCCCTCGTGATGTCATGATATATTTGTTGGCGACAACACGCCCCACCGTGGATTCATGCACGCCAATCTCTTGGGCCAGTTCGATCAGGGTCAAGGGCTTGATGAATTCCATGCCCTTCTCGATAAAATCTTTTTGTTTGTCCACAATGTATTTGGCGACCTTGTAGATAGTCTGGTTGCGTTGATTCAAGCTGCGGAGGAACCAGAAGGCCTTTTTCATCCGATCCCTCAAGAACTGACTTGCTTCTGAGTCCTCCTTGGACATTTGAGCCAGCATTTTTTTGTAGAAAGAGTTTATCCTCAACCGAGGCATTCCTTCATCATTGAGGATGATCTTTAGTTCGTCATCCTCTTTGCGCACGATGATATCGGGCACGATATAAAATGTTTTTTCCTTGCTGTACTTTCTTCCGGGAGCGGGGTCCAAACCCTTGATGATCTCGATGTGAGATTTAACTTCCGCGGGTGATATATTCAATACTTTTGCCAGTTGAGCAAAATCGGATTTTTCGAGAAGCGGCAGAAACTCATCGACGATACGCCTTGTTAGAGGATCTTCAATTTTAAAATATTCCATCTGAGCGAGCAGGACCTCTCTGAGATCCATGCTCCCTATGCCGATGGGATCGAACCTTTTGATCTTATCACGAATCTCTTCCACCTGCTCCGCGGACGCTCCAGTGGCTGTGATGATTTCGTCCTTAGTTGAAATAAGATACCCGTCATCGTTGATATTTCCGATGATGTACTGAGCCACAAGACGATCTTTTTCATCTGAAAAGGTCAGGTTCGACTGCCACTCCAGGTGGTCCCAGAGGGAATCTGTCTTAGACACAAAGTTCTCGAAATCAGGGACCTCTCTTTTCTCCACAAAATAGGACCTCATGGAATTGTCGAAATACTCCTGGAAGTAAGCTTCGAGGTCTTGATCTTCCTCTTCCTTTTTTTGGGATTCGAGGGCTTCACCGCTCCTTGGCATATCTTCTGCCTTTTCCTGTGGCTTTTCCTCCTCGGTCTTTTCCGGCGGTTTTTCCTCTTCGGCCTTCACCTCCATGCTCTCTTCTTCGATCTCCAGCATTGGATTTTGCGAGAGCTCCTCATCAATGATCTCTATGAGCTCAAGATTCGTAAGAGGAAGGAGTTTGATCGCCTGCTGGAGTGCGGGCGCGAGAATGAGCTTTTGCACTTGTTTTTGGTGAAGCTGCTGTTTCATAACCACTGCCGTTCCCCTAATCCATCTCCATACGTCGCGTTACTCCAGACCAAAATCTTCCCCGAGATATGACCGCTTAACCTCTGATGAATTGATCAGATCCTGGGGCGTTCCCTCTTTCAAGATTTTACCTCTATCTATGATGTAGGCACGGTCCGTGATCTTTAGTGTCTCTCTCACGCTGTGATCTGTGATGAGGAGCCCGATCCTCTTTGTCTTCAATGCCAGGATGATCTCCTGAAGATCGATGATCGCCAGCGGATCGATGCCCGTGAACGGCTCATCCAGAAGAATATACTCAGGATCGGTGACGAGGGCGCGTGCGATCTCTAGCCGTCTTCGTTCACCACCCGATAAAGTATACGCTTTGGCTTGTGCAAGTTTATCGAGTCCCAACTCAACAAGCGTTGCTGTTATGCGCCCGTTGTGCCTTGATGGCGAGCCCCCGGACATTTCCATGATGGACGTCAAATTGTCGGCAACGGAAAGCTTTCGGAATACGGATGGCTCTTGTGGCAACAGGCAAAGGCCT
Source organism: Candidatus Aminicenantota bacterium (assembly GCA_050115915.1). Lineage (GTDB taxonomy): Bacteria > Acidobacteriota > Aminicenantia > Aminicenantales > Aminicenantaceae > WTAW01. Next base: position 12,504 of record JASFPP010000036.1, on the reverse strand, counting down.
CTGCGTGCTCTCCTATACATGGGAAGGTCTGTTATGTCTTCGCCATCAAGGGTGACTTTGCCTGCATCATGAGGAACGAGCCCGAGGATTAGAGAAAATGATGTGGTTTTACCCGCACCGTTGGGCCCCAGAAGCCCAACGATCTCGCCCTTTTTAACCCTGATCGAGACGTCATCGACAACCTTTTTATTGTGGTAACTTTTTTCCAGTCCTACCGCTTCGAGATAATTGTTCATATGTCACGATTTTATTACTGTTACAGACCTTTCTCGACCTTTATTTTCGACGACGATTTTACCATCGGCTATGAAAAAAGTCAATTTGGTCCCCGCTGTTCTCCCCTGGTCTTCCGCAATGAGGACCGGATTTCCCGTGAGAACGATCGTCTCCTTGTTTATGTCAAACACAGCCCTCTGTCCCTGCCCTTCGTACTGCTCTTGCGAAATCACCACATCCTCGACTGCTGTGACCCGCCTAATCCTCTCATCCTCCCTATCCAGGTGAATAAAAACGGATTCTGCCTTTAAAAGGATGTTCTCCACTTTAAGAATGCACTCCCCTTTATAATGCACGAATCTCCTTTCAGGATCATACGACATGGCTTCTGCAGTGATGGTCACTCGCTCTTCCTTTTCTTTATCCTTGGGCACATACGGGAACGTTGAGCTGATATGACCTTCTGCATTGATCCTGCCTGTATCCCTACGAATGTTGAGCACATCAGCGAATAAAATATCCTTGTCCTGCCAGACTTTATTTCCTCCACTAAAATTAAAACGTTCCTGCGGGGCAAAATATCTCATTTCCTCTGTGGTTATGAACACAGGTTTACTCTCTGAAAAGAATCCGACAGTTTTCGTTCCTTCCTCTGCGGCGCCGAATATCAACTGGACATTCCCGCTAGCACTCATGTTGTTGGTCTTCCGAGAAATACTGATCGTTTCCGCCTTGATGTCTGCTCCCCCAGTTGACACCCTCGCTCTGCTCCCTTCTGTTCCCTTAACCACCAAGGAATTCTTATCGTCCTCGATGGCGATAGAATCTCCGGAAATACTCCTCTGCATCTCTTTGGCTTCTCCGCTCTCCGTGATTTCTGCCTCAGTGTACGCAAAAAATCGCACGAGCGCGCCCTCGCGGTTCAGGCGAAATTCTATGGATTTTCCTTTGATCTCTGTCAATTTCCCCGATGTGGCCCTAAACGTGAACATACAGTTTTCACTCGCTGACACTTGTTGAATTTTGGGACAATCGAGAAACGCTTGAACGAGGACTTCCTCCGCCTGGATCTCCCGTCGATCCCCATAGAGATGCATGGCCTCTTTATCGGATTCTGAAGAATCGCTCCCTTCGATCCCCTCCAGAGAAGCCCTGACATCTCCCGTAAAGAGCATGGTCCTGATATTTTCGCCGTCTGCGGTTAGTTTGAAATCAACACAATTGGATGTGACCCAGCTGCTGTTGTGTGTAATGCGCACATTCCCCTCGAGTTTACCCTTTTTGCCGCGCTTCATGAACGAAAAGCGGTCCCCCTCGAGAACAATGGGGGCGGATGGGCTCAGATCCGATAACAACTGGAGATGAATATCCTCGTTGAGCTCCAGAGTCCTCTCCTTCAGGGAATAAACGATCCCTTTCCCAGAGCCCGACAATTTTGCGGAAGAGAAGTGGACAGGATAACTGCTTTTAAAGATCCGTTCCTCCGTAAGGTATTCCAAAAAAGAAACATCGAGGTTGAGGTCTTTGAATCGGACTTTGGACCCGTGGACAAACTGAAACCTGGTCCCCTCTTTGTCATAGACAACTTCATCCCCATAAAGAAAAACATCCTCCCCCTCGCTCTTTTCAAAAAAAACGATCTCGACATTCCCCTCGAGATGATACAGGTCATCCTCACCCAAATAGTGCTTGTCCGCCCGGATCTGCAGATTCCCCTTCTTTCCCCGAGCCTCAAAGAACTCGATCTGTTCCTTTTGCTCGAGAATTTCTTGCTCGGTGTTTTCGATGTCTTGGCCGATCTTTGGCTGCTCATTGGTATTCGTGATAAGGTTGACAGCAATAACAGTCAGAACTGAAAAAAATGCGACAGCCACGAGTGATTTCCAGACCTTAATCCACTGGATCCTGACTTTTTCGACACGTATGATAACACCGGCCATCTCGATTACGCCCCAGGATATTATAAAGGATTTTATTGGATTTTGATATCCTCAAGCGAGAGACTGAGCCTCTCGTCCCCAAGATAATGAGAGAACTGGAGGGAATAGACAAGGTCAATAAGATCCCCTCTCCGCACATGCTTGGCCCAATCGCTTCTTCCCCATCCAACGGCTTCGAACATTTTGCCGTTTTGCCTTAGGATAAATTTACTGTGTTTGCCGTTGAGCGTCTTGGGCTGTGCCACCACTTCCGCCATCTCTGTTAAAAAAATGGGCTTGGGATTCCCGACTCCAAAGGGAGAAAGCAACTGTAAATTATCGAGGAATCGGATTTCGATGTTATTGAAATTAAGCTTTACGTCTATTTTTATTTTTTTCTTGAAGTCATCCTCGGTCAGTCTCGATTCGGCAAAAGCATTGGCAGCCATCCTGAATGCATCCATATCCTCACGCAAGAGTTCACAGCCCACGGCAAGGACATGACCCCCATAGGTCAGAAGAAAACGACTCGTCTCATCCAGACAATCAATAAGCGGAAACTCGGGTATGCTCCGTCCCGACCCGGAGGCTTTCTCATCTTTGTAAGAAAAAAGGATGACCGGCTGATGAAATGTATCTTTCAGCTTTGAGGCCACGATCCCGATGACTCCCCTGTGCCACTCCTCACATCCGAGAATCAAAAGCTTGTATTTTTCATGGAGCCTTCTATCTTCGACCAGACGCATGGATTGTTGGAATATCTTCTTTTCGATTTTCTGTCTTTCTGCATTCAGCTTGTCCAGCTGCCCGACCATTTCCTCGCTCTCGGTGACGGATTCCGAAAAGAAAAGCTGGACAGCCAGATCGGTGAGCCCCAGTCTTCCGGCTGCGTTGATCCTCGGGCCGATTCTAAAACCGACATCCCCCACAGTGATCCTCTTTCCCAGGAGGCCACAGACTTCGATCAGACTCTTCAGTCCGATGTTGTTTACATTTTCCAGCTCTTTCAGCCCGAACTTGACAAAGAGTCTATTCTCACCCTTGAGGGCGGCAACATCAGCAATGGTCCCAATGGAGACAAGTTTGAGGTAATGGCGAAGCTGGGCGCTTTTCCCCTCCGATTCGAGAAGAGCCTGGATCAATTTGAAAACGACACCGATCCCAGCCAGAGCTCTGTCTGGATATCCCGAAGATCCCACAACAGGATTTAAAACCGCCAGCGCTTCGGGGAGAACCGGTCCCGGTTGATGGTGGTCAGTGATGATGACATCGACACCATATTGCTTGGCCCGGTTCACAAAGTCCACTGCTTTTATGCCGCAGTCGACGCTTATCACAAGAGAGGTTTTTTTTGCAAGAATCCTATCGATATACTTCCCTTTCATCCCGTACCCCTGCTTCAGCCTATCAGGAATAAAGTGTTCCACATCCGCACCCAGGGACCGGAGCGCTTTTGTCAACGCCACCACGGAGAGGATCCCATCCACGTCATAATCTCCAAAAATCAACAGGCGCTCTTTGCCAGAGATCGCTTTCTTTATCCTGTTAACGGCCTCTTTCATCCCTTTCATCAGGTAGGGATCATTGAGGCTATCGAGGCTTCCAAACAGGAAATGCTGGACGTCCTGGACTTCACTTATATCCCGGTTGATCAATATCTGAGCGATCTCAAGAGGGATTCCCAACTCGAGCGCAAGGGTTTTTGCGTGCTCATCTTTAGGGCGTAGCACCCATATGGAATCTCGCATAGCCACCTAACTTAACACAATTCAAACCCAACCTCAATCAATCTTTCAAAAAATTCCCGTTTCCAGGTCCACGTGTGTATCGATGCGAATGGCCCAATTCTGTGACTCAAAAACGAAAGGCGGAAAGGATGGGTAAGTTATGCGGGAATCCTTTTCCAAACGGTCTATTCGGGGAGCGAATCCTACAAAGATAAATCCTATGCCCGCGAGGAGCCCTTTGCGCAGTTTTCTTCCGGACACAATCTGATCCGCTTATACGCTATCGAGAATCCATCGCATCTCAGATTTGGAAACGAATTCAGAATAGTTCGAAGAGGTTGATTTTGGCATGGACGAAAAATATAATGAATAGGCTATGATAGGAAATCTCAAGGAGAAACTGGCTAAAACTCGAGAGACTTTTAAGGACAGATTCGACGAGTTTCTCAAAAGCGATAAAGATAAGGAAGAAATCCTCGACAATCTTTTTGAGTCTCTAATTCTGGCCGATGTGAGTCTCCGATCATCGGAAAAAATCCTCCACTCTTTACGGGAAAAAACCAAGAAGACAGACCCCTCCTCAAAGATCAAAGAGCTCCTGGAACAGGAAATCATCGACATCCTCTCCCGGTATCCCCCAGAGCTGCAACTGGAAAATTCCCAATCCGTTGTTATGTTCGTTGGTGTCAATGGTGGAGGAAAGACAACCTCTCTTGCCAAGCTGGCCTATCACTACGGCCAGAAGAGCCAAAGCTCTCTCCTGGTGGCTGCGGATACGTTCCGAGCTGCCGCTCCCGAACAGCTTGCTATTTGGGGGAAAAGACTGAATATTCCGGTTATCAAGGGCCAGTACGGAGCAGACCCCGCATCCGTTGTTTTCGATGCGGTCCAATCCTTCAAGGCCCGCGGGATGAGCCTTCTTCTCATCGACACGGCTGGGCGTATCCATACAAATGTGAACCTCATGAATGAACTGGAAAAGATCAAAAGAGTCGTCTCCAGAGAGATCGAGGGGGCCCCTCATGAGAGCCTTCTGGTTTTGGATGCAACGATCGGACAGAATGCTCTCAATCAAGCTCAAGAGTTCCTCAAGTTTTCTGGATTGACGGGGATTTTTCTCACAAAACTGGATGGAACAGCCAGAGGGGGGAGCGTGATCAGCATCGTCGACGAACTCGAGCTCCCCATTAAGTTCATCGGCATCGGTGAAGGGGAAAAGGATATTCTTCCCTTTCGGGCAAAAGAATTCACACATGCATTGCTCTCATGAACACACCGCCCCTTAAAGACATCTCCTTCCTCCGAATGACCTATAGTCTAGCCGAACAGGCTAAAGGTTGGGCCAGCCCGAATCCTCTCGTGGGTGCGCTCATCGTCAAAGGAGATGCTATTATCGGTCATGGGTACCATAAAAAACCGGGACATCCCCATGCTGAGATCGTCGCACTCCGCAGGGCTGGCGAAAAGGCTAAAAACGCCACGATGTACATAACCCTCGAACCCTGCATTCATTGGGGAAGAACCCCCCCCTGCGTGGATAGCATCCTTCGAGCGGGTATAAAACGAGTTGTCGTATCCTCCCTGGATCCCAATCCTCTCGTCTACCGAAAGGGCATCCAGAAACTGAAAGAAAAAGGTATCGATGTCTCTCTCGGACTTCTCCGAGAGAAAAACAGGGTATTGAACGAATCCTATTATAAATACATCACACAAAAAATCCCCTTTATTACGGTAAAAGCCGCCGTCAGTCGAGACGGGAAAATGGCAACGCATACCCGAGAGTCCCGATGGATCACGTCCCGCCTGACGCGAGACTACGCCCATCTCCTGCGTGGCGAGAACGATGCCATCATGGTGGGAATCAACACCATTCTCAGGGACGATCCCCGATTGACCGTCAGGCACCAAAACTGGCCCCGAAAGCGCATCACCCGCGTGATCCTGGATACCCGGCTGCGCCTCCCCGTCCATTCCCGGATTTGCAGCACACTCGACAGAGGCGAGGTCATCGTTTTCACTCGGGTAAACGCTTCCCCCAAAAAGACAAAGGCTCTCACTCAAAAAGGCATCCGAGTCGTCCCTCTCTCTGAGGCCGGCACAAATATCGATCTCAAAAAGGTTATGACCTGGCTCGGAAGTCATGAGATCTCGAGCGTCCTTGTCGAAGGGGGAAGCCTCCTTCTCACGTCCATTTTCACTGAGAGACTCGCGGACAAGATATTCCTCATGTCATCACCTCGATTGATCGGGGGGAAAGAGGCCCCTACAATCTTTGATGGGCATGGAGTGGCCGCCGTCACGGAATCGCTCCGATTGAAAAGAACACGGGTGTTTTCGATCGGGAACGACACTATTTTCGAAGGATATTTCTAATGTTCACAGGGATCATAAAAAACGTAGGCCTGTTCAAGGGATACAGGTCGGGAAAACAAGAGATGGCTGTGGTTTCGTCTCCCGTGGCTGACCGATTGGATCTAGGAGAAAGCCTGGCGATCGACGGGGTTTGTTTGAGCCTTATAAAAAAGGAAAAAGAGACGCTTTCCTTTAACCTGTCCGAAGAAACGCTCCGTCGGACGACTCTCGGTTCTTTGAGACCCCATGACCGCCTTAATCTCGAGCTTCCTCTCGCTCTATCCACGCCTCTCAGCGGCCATCTTGTCACCGGCCACATCGATGGCATGGGGAAAGTCTTGCGCATCAAAGCTGTGGGCAAGGGAAAGAGGCTCACGATTGCCTTCCCTTCTGAGCTCCATCCTTACTTTGTTCCCAAAGGCTCTGTCGCCATCAATGGCGTAAGCCTGACGGTCGCAGCTCTATCCCCCTCTTCATTCGATGTCGAGGTTATTCCGATCACTCTTGAAGAGTCCAACCTGGGGGCGCTGAGAACGGGCTCCGCGGTCAACATCGAATGTGACATATTGGGAAAATACGTGTATAATTGGATATCCAAATACCCACGTTAGAGGAACAAAAAAAATGTCACAGAAACAGAAAGCTGCCCCTGTTAAAGATGCCATCCAAGCTGTCAGATCCGGCAGGATGATCATAATCGTCGATGATGAAGATAGAGAAAACGAAGGCGACCTCATGGTTGCCGCCGAAAAGGTAACTCCGGATATCATCAATTTTATGACTAAATATGCCCGAGGTCTTATCTGTCTCCCCCTGCGTGAGGAAAGGCTCAAAGCGCTCGACCTTCCTTTGATGGTGGCTGAAAATACTGCGCAATTCCAGACAGCTTTCACCGTCTCCATTGATGCCAAAGAGGGGATCACCACAGGAATATCTGCCTATGATCGTGCAAAAACGATCCTTACGGCCATCGACCCGGAGACGACTCCCTCGGACCTGGCACGGCCCGGACACATCTTCCCCCTCAAGGCAATGGATGGGGGAGTGCTCCAAAGGGCAGGACAGACCGAAGCGGCCGTGGATATCTCCCGTATGGCTGGCTTGAAAGAGGCCGGAGTCATCTGTGAAATCATGAACGAAGATGGGACCATGGCCCGTATGCATCAATTGGAGGCTTTCAGTTTGACCTACGACATCCCGATCCTCACGATCGCCGATCTTATTAAATACAGGATGAAAACCGAGACTCTTGTCCAAAAGATCGAGGAGGCCGATCTTCCCACAAAATTCGGCAACTTCAAGATCATGGTATTCGAGGACCGCATTCATCGGGAACAGCATATTGCGCTGGTTAAAGGATCGCTCAATAAGGATGAGCCGACTCTTGTGAGAGCGCATTCCCAGTGTCTTACAGGAGACACATTCGGCTCGATCCGCTGCGACTGCGGAGCACAGCTCCACCAGGCAATGAAATTGATCGGTGACGAAGGGAAAGGAGTGATTCTCTACATCCTGAACCACGAAGGCAGGGGTATCGGATTGATCAACAAAATCAAAGCTTATGCGATCCAGGACGAAGGTGTGGACACTGTAGAAGCCAATGAAAAACTAGGATTTAAGCCCGATCACAGAGATTACGGGATCGGCGCACAGATCCTTGTGGCTTTGGGAGTTAATAAGCTCCGGCTGATAACGAACAATCCACGTAAATTTATAGGTCTTTCCGGTTATGGGTTGGAAATCGTCGACCGTGTTTCGATCGAGATCCCTCCGAACGAATCCAACATCAAATATCTCAAGACAAAAAAAGAGAAAATGGGCCATATCCTCGAGATGGTCTAAATCTCCCGCAAGCCCTAAACGCGTGATGAGCTTAGCCGCGGTGTCCCAATTGGTGGTTCGAAAACACAATCAGTTTTCCCAGCGAGGAAACTTTGCACGATCCTGGGGGCCTCCTTCACAACTCGCTCTTGGAGATATACCATGCCCATTCAGCCATCCATACGGTTTTCTCCACCGCGCAATTGCGGACACTTAATGCCGTATTGAGAATCCATAAGTTCACACTTTTAAGTATGCGCGCCTCTAAAATTGTGTTTTGGAATTTCCTGTATCTTTGTTATGATAATAATCCCCTGGGTGATTGGGATGGAGATAGAAGCAAAGATTGAGAAGGGGCGAGTGAAAAAGGACCGCAGGCTACGCGCATCGGCCCTTCGAAAGATCAAGAGCGCCAAGGACAAGAACAAGCGGTTGAAGATTATAAAAGCGTTTTTTTCGACCCCAGATCCCTGGGCGAGTGAGGTCCTGCTCGAATCCCTCTCAGACCCCAATGAAGAGATCCGGAACCTCATCATCCAGGAGTTGGGAAGACGCGAGAACCTGGATGTGGAGTGGGTCTGTCAAAAACTCTACCACCCTCATTGGTATGTCAAAAGTTCGGCCTTGAAAATTCTGGCATTGAAGAAAAACGAAAGGGCTCTTTTTCACATACAGACCATGATTACAGATCCCAATGTCGAAGTCCGTAGGGGCATTGCCTCTTGTCTGGGAGATATAGGTGGGGAAAAATCATTAACTCTGCTCATGACGCTGGAAAAAGACAAGAATCGCTTTGTCCAAACCTGTGCTGAGACCGCCATCCGCAAGATCTCCAAACTCCGTTTCACCTAAGCTGGAGTATTCTTTAAAGGCTGCAGATCTTCTTTGCTAAAGCATAATTCCTATCAATCACTATTTATCCAAACACAGGATCACCGAGTGGCGGATATTCGAGACTAAGCTTTTTTAAGGAGACTTATGGGACTCGAGGACAAATGTAACGGGACCATCGTTCACTATTTCGACATCCATCATGGCGGCAAAAAGACCTGTTTCGACAGGATTACCATACCCGCGCAAACAATCCACAAAAGTATTAAAAAGCTCTTCGGCACGTTCGGGTCGTTCGGCTCTGTCAAAGCTGGGCCGCCGCCCTTTCCTCACAGATCCTGCTAGAGTAAATTGAGATATGACCAGTATCCCTCCGGATGTATCTCCCACAGACAGATTCATCTTGCCGTCTTCGTCAGGGAAAATTCTCAATTCGGCAATCTTTTTTGCTAAATAGTGAGCATCCTCCTCCCTATCACCCCTCTCGACACCCACAAGAAGGCAGAGGCCGCGATCGATCCGTCCGACAACATCATTCCCCACAACGACAGAGGCTTTTTTGACTCTTTGCAAAACAACTTTCATGCTAGTCGGATTCCTTTACGATCTTTTCTTTGGAAAACAGACTGCGAAGGATTCGAAGGTCCTCATGGTTGAAAAACAAGTGGAGTAAAACATAGATAAGAATACCCCCGACAACCGAAGCGAGCAGAACTCCGAGCTGTTCGATAAAAGGAAGCTTTTCAAAACGGAATCGTTCGACAAACATCCGGACTGCACTTGCCATAACAACCGTGAAGAAAAGAGACTTGCCCGCCGAGACGACAACGTCTCTCTTTTTGATTGGACCGATCTTTTTTTGAAGAAGAAAGAAGAGCAGCGTAAAATTTAGCACAGATGCGAGCGATAGTGCCAACGCAATGCCACCGACTCTGAGCGGCTTCATGAGAATAAGAGAAAGGCCGATATAGCTCAGCATCACGAAGAAGGCCACGACTACAGGTGTTTTGGTATCTTTTAGGGAATAGAATGCAGGAGCGAGAATCTTTGCACCAGAAATAAACGGCAATCCAAAGGAGAAAAAGAGGAGGCACGATGCACTCATGGCCGTCGAGAGATCGTCAAAGACACCTCTTTGGTAGAGGACTTGGATGATCGGGCGGTTCAGGATCAAAAGGCCTGCGGCTGCGGGAAAGGTCACCATGGAAATCAATTTCAGAGAAAATGTGAGCGTTCTTTTCATCCCCTCTGTATCTTGATGGGCGGCAAGCTCTGAAAATGCGGGGAGGAGTGCGATGGCGAGTGCGATCGAAAACAGGCCGAGCGTCAGCTCCTGAACACGGGAAGCATAGTAAAGGGAAGAGACGCTTCCCTCTTCCAGGACAGAGGCGATCATTCGACTGATCGCAAAGTTGATCTGCGATATCCCTACACCAAAAATCCCGGGGATCATCAGCCTTCCCACCTTCCTGATGGCAGGGTGTTTGAAATCCAACGATGGCTTGAAACGCATGCCCTGTTTCCAAAGAAACGGGATCTGAAAACTGAGTTGGAGAATTCCTCCAACGACAACACCCGCAGCAAAAACATACGCAGGTTCCTCGGTCTTGTTGGCAAAAAGCACGGCCGTTGTGATGATGGCAAGGTTGAAGAGCACAGGAGTAAAAGCAGGGACAAAGAACTTCTTGTAAGAATTCAGTATAGCCATCGCCAGAGCCGCAAGGCTGATCAAAAAAATGTAAGGGAACATAATCCGTGTGAGGACTATGGTCAGCTCCCACTTTCCTTCGAGATCTTTGAAACCGATCGCAATGATCTTGACCAGAAACGGAGCAATGAGGATCCCCACGACCATCAGAAAGGCCATGACCATCGTCAGGTTGAAAAAAAATGAATGGGCGAAGTGCCAGAGTTCCTCTCGCTTTTCTTTCTCCTTGACCTCTGTGAAGACCGGAATAAACGCCGCTGTCATCGCTCCTTCTCCCGTCAGCCGTCTCAAGAGATTGGGAATGACATAGGCTATGGTAAACGCATCAGCGCTCCGGCTGGTTCCCAGGTAGAAGGCCTGGAGCATATCCCGGATGTAGCCCAGAATCCGACTGAGAAAAGTCGGGATAGACACAGCTAGGGTAGACCTTACCAGCTTTCTATTCTGCATATCGTTTCTCACCATCCCCCAAAGAATAACAAATCCTATCTGGAAAATCCAAATATATGTCGCGCCTCTCCCAAGCTAAGACCGTACAAAACGCCCGATGTATCCAAAGGAAAAAATTTCTGTTCAAGCGAGAAGTTCTCACAGCGGTAAGAATTGATTTTTGAAGATCAAATGCATATAATAATATCAGTTAAAAATGGGGGGTATTCACCATTGAAGAATTTGATCACGAACCAAAAAATCATCATTTTTAGTTTTTTCTTCCTTTTTTTCACTCAAAATTATCAGATACACGCACAGTTCACCGCAAATGAAATCGCGGAAAGAGCAAAATGGGAAGAGTTCTTAAAAACCGCTGAAATTGTGGAATACCGCGATGTCGGTCATGGAGTGACCAGACCCTATAAACTCACATTGAAAAAGGACACCATTGAAGCCTGCGGTGTGTGGAAAAATCCAACCGGCATGCAAGATGGCTATCTTGAGGGATGGCAGTACGAAATCGCCGCGTATGAAATGGACAAACTTCTGGAATTGCATATGGTTCCACCCACGGTCGAAAGGGAATTTAATGGCCGAAGAGGATCTCTCCAACTATGGGTCAAACACAAATGCAATCTCTACGATCTGGTGCATAAAAAGATAAAATTCCCCAGGTCCAAGCTCGATCCTATGAACAAAATGAAATATCTGGCAAGAGCCTTTGACAGCTTAATCGCAAACGAGGACAGAACCCAACAGAATGTACTCCTTACGGAAGATTGGCGTACAATCCTGATCGACCATTCACGCTCCTTTCGTTATTCCATGCAGTTTGCCAATAGACTCGTGTTCGGGAAGAAAGGCATCATGGGCCGCAGGCTCTTCAAACAACTTCCACGTTCATTCGTTGAGAAAGTTCGCGCCCTTAACGCCGAGAATGTGCACCGAGCGCTCGCCCCCTACTTGAAGAAAAAGGAGATGGATGGCATTCTCAAGAGAAAAAAAATGTTACTGGACGAGATCCAAGAGATGATCGATGACGAGGGCGAGGAAAAAATCCTTTACTCCTCGCGCTCAATTGAATTCGCTGATTATTCTGTCCGCACAAAATCCTCATCCTGTCCTATTGCGTGTCAATTTTTTTGGTCAAAGAATACACAGAGACTTCCATAAACCCACGGAGGCCTCCATTCACAACTTCAGCGATTGAGTGAAATCGCAGGGCTTCCCTTCCTGGTTTTAACGACAAAATCCTTGGATGTCGAATCCCAAACAGGGCGCATCCCCAAAACCGTGATGAATGATGATGCGAAAGTTCCAATTCGTGATTTCGAAAACACTCTCAGTTTCCCCAGCGAGGAAACTTCGCTCGATCGTGGAGGCTTCCCTCACATCTCCCAATGGGAGATGTTCCATGCCCGTCCAGCCTTCCATACGGTTTTCTCCACCACACAATTGGAACTTCTAAAAGCGCACAATGCTTCTTGCCATCACGGTT
>JASFPP010000035.1:0-24579 GCA_050115915.1 Candidatus Aminicenantota bacterium | reverse complement strand
TGAAGGGAGAATTCATCATGGCTGTAATCGAACATCGCCTCCCTGTCGACAAGCACGTTGTCGTGCCCTGCGATTCGTCCCAATTCGTCAAGGACCTGTTGGTTAACTTTGTTATACACGCCGCTTCTCCTTTAAAGGGATGATCCTACATCTGTTTTCGTTATCCCATCCGGCGTAAAAGATCTCTAACGTCCGGTTATTTCTTCAAAATCACAGCAGGAATATTCGCCTTACGGATCCATTCATTGAATGCAGGTAGGTCTGTTTCTAAAACGGCTTTGAGCTTATTGATCTCAGCGTCAGCTTTTTTGGAAAGCTCCTCAAACACTGTGTAAGACTGGTCGGTCGGCCTGGCATCGGCACTGGCGACAACACCCACCAGCGCAGCGATCTTGTTATCGAGAAGTATTGGATAGTTGAGCGGATCCTGTCCGCTTTTAGACTTGGATTGGATGAGCACATCCTCCACCTCTTGGAGTTTTTCCTTTAGAGCCTTTCCAGATTCCTGAATATTTCCCGCTTCAGGATGATCTTTAACCTTCTTGAGAAGGTCGTCGACCTGCTTCTTGACCTCACGGAGCTCATTGATGGATGTGTTGACTTCCGTTATTTTATCGCGGATCTTTATCAGAAGATCGAACTGTTCCTGAAAATCTTCCTGTGAAGTTTCGATGCGAGGATCTTTTTTCCACTCCCATGATTCTGTCAACGATATGTCACCGACCGTCAATTTCACTCGATAGACTCCGGGTACGGCTACAGGCCCATTGAGCCTGCCTCCCCAAAGAATGGCGCCGGGCACGCTCTTGGCATCTTCATACCGCATATCCCAAATAAATCTATTCATTCCAGGCTCTGTTGTGACGTTCGCAACCCGTCTTCCTCTGGATCGCCCCCGCGGAATTTCTTCACTCTTTTTTTCCTCTTTTTTGCTTGTAAATTTTTTGATGAGCTGTCCCTTTGAATCCAGAAATTCGAGCGTGATGGGGCCCTCCGGCTTCGCCTTGAGATAATAGAAGATCACAGAACCGTTGGGCGGATTCTGACCCGCATGTGGCCTTGGAAAGCTTCCACCCCTCATCCTGGAGGAATCCCGGGGTTTGAAGAGAAAGACATCAGCCTGGCTGACCTTTTCGTTGAGTTGATGGAGGGGTGTCAGTTCGTCCAGGATCCAAAAGGAGCGTCCATGCGTTCCTGCAACCAGGTCATTATTCTTGACCGCCAAATCATGGACAGGAACAACAGGGAGGTTGAGCTGGAACGACTGCCAGTGGGCACCGTCGTCAAAAGACACAAAAACACCCGTTTCCGTTCCAGCATAGAGAAGGCCTTTGCGCTTCGGGTCCTCTCTCACAACACGGACGAATGTATTCCCGGGTAAACCTTCTGTGATCTTTTTCCAGGTTTTCCCGAAATCATCAGTCTTATAAATATAGGGCCCGAAATCGTCCAGTTCGTGCCTGTCTACAGCCAAATAGGCTGTTCCAGCATTAAATGTCGAGGCTTCGACCATGCTTATCAAGCTCCACTGCGGCATCTCTTTGGGAGTGATGTTCGTCCAATTTTTTCCGCCATCTCTGGTTATATGAACCAGGCCGTCATCCGTCCCCACCCACAAAATGTTTGGATCGTGGAAGGATTCAGCGACAGAAAAGATCGTACAGTAATACTCCACGCTTGTGTCGTCACAGGTGATCGGCCCACCGGACTTCTGCTGTTTTGTCTTGTCGTTCGTCGTGAGGTCAGGGCTGATGATATCCCAACTCTGCCCTTCATTGGCCGTTTTGAACAGCACCTGCGCTGCATGATAGAGGACATTCGAGTCGAATCTCGAGACGACGATCGGGGCTGTCCACTGATAGCGGTACTTGAGATCTCCTGCGCCCCATCCCATCGGATTCTCCGGCCAGGCCGTAATGACTCGAGATTGCCGGGTTTTATAATCCCAGCGCGTGATGAGGCCACCATAACTCCCGGCGTACACGATATCGGGATTGTCATGACGGGGGGCGATATGGCCGCTCTCCCCTCCGCCGACAGAGTGCCAATCCGGTTTGTCGATACTCCCTCCTGAGGTGCGGCTGGCGATCCGGATGGTGCTGTTATCCTGTTGAGCTCCGTAAACCTTATAAGGAAAAGAGTTATCCGTTGTCACATGGTAAAACTGTGCTGTCGGTTGATTGTCCTGTTCTGTCCAGGACACCCCCCTGTTATAACTAACATTGGCGCCGCCATCATTCCCGTTGATCATCCGCTCGGGATCCCCGGGATCGATCCAGAGGTCATGGTTGTCTCCATGGGGCACACGGATAGACGTGTACGTTTTTCCGGCATCCACCGATCTGTAAAGACCTGTATTGAGCACATAAACCATGTTGGCGTTTTGGGGATCGGCATAGATTCGGCTGTAGTACCAGGCCCGCTGACGCAGACGGCGATCGTTATTTTTCATCATCCAGGTCTCCCCGCCGTCATCGGACTGGAATACACCTCCATCTTTGTTTTCAATAATGGCCCAGACCCTATCCCTCTGTGCGCCCGATACGGTCACACCTATCTTGCCGAGCAAACCTTTCGGAAGCCCTTTGTTGCGGGAGATTTCTTTCCATGTGTTGCCCCCATCGACGGATTTGAAGAGTCCGCTCCCCTCGCCGCCGCTTGTCAGGCTGTAGGGTGTCCTTGACGCCTCCCAGATGGATGCATACAGGATCCGCGGATTAAAGGGATCTAAAACGAGGTCGATGGCTCCGGCCTTCTCGTTCCGGAAGAGGACCTTCTCCCATGTTTTCCCTCCATCCTTCGACCTGAAAACACCGCGCTCGTCGTTCGGCCCATAGACATGTCCCAGGGCTGCCACATAAACGAGATCAGGATCACGGGGATGGATACGGACCCTCGATATCTGGCTCGTGTCGGCCAATCCGATGTGGGTCCAGGTCTTTCCAGCATCTGTGGATTTATACATACCGTCTCCATGAGACACATTCCCCCTGATCGGCGCCTCCCCCATTCCCACATAGACCACATTGGGATCCCACTCGGAGACGGCAATTGCGCCCACAGAGCCTGTTTTAAAAAACCCATCGGAGACGCATTTCCAATCCATCCCTCCATCCTCGGATTTCCAAACGCCCCCGCCCGTTGCGCCAAAATAATACGTATGGGGAAGACCGGAAATGCCTGCGACCGCTGTCACTCGTCCTCCGCGATAAGGGCCGATCGAGCGCCACTTCATAGCTTTGTAGAGAGCTTCATCGAATTGATTTTTTTTCTTCGATGGCTTATCAAGACTCCAGCTAAAGTTTGGGGCGAATCCAAGCAGAAGCACGACAATCAGACAGAGAAATATCCTGGTTTTGGCCAGGCGTGTCACCTGTTTCGATCTCATCTTAAACCTCCTCGTTCATAATCCATTTTTAAATTAAATGTTTTGTGTCCTTATGAAGCAAACTTCCATTCCTTTATTTCGACTATTATGATTTTCCCTCTTCAGGCGTTTTTGGCGGTCTACCCCTGCGCCTCCCTCTAAAGGCCATTACGATAAGGGGCGGAGCTAAAATTGTCGTCAGAAGAGACATCCCCAGCACAACCGTATACATATCGTGCGAGATCGTAGCCAGCTTCAGGCCGACAAGTCCCACAATGATCCCCACTTCCCCCCTGGGAATCATACACACACCTGTCTGTAAACGTGTCTTCCTCTCTTCCTTCAAACATCCCAGATACGCCCCCACCATTTTGCTGACGACCGCAATAAGAGTTATAAAGAGAGTCAAAAAAAGCAAATGGGGAGCGAGAAAGGCCCGCGGGTCCAGATGAGCGCCCATCATCACAAAAAAGAACGGCAGCAGAAACTCGTTCACGTATTTGACCTTGTTCTCCAGATCGTAAACTCCAGCGAGTTCGTCGATCATGATGCCAGCCATAAAAGCTCCGATGATTGCGGCGAGCCCGATGACATCGGCAAGCTCGGCGAGTCCGAGGCAGAGGATTACGGATACGACAAAGGGGGCTTCGGGGATATTCAATTTTTCCACCGATCTTTTTGTGCGGCGCGCGAGTCGCGGCCCCCAGAGAGTTAGAAATCCCACAAAAATGAGCGACTCGACGACCAGAAGGACAAATTCCACAACATCGAACTGTTTCTGTGCCAGGCCCTTCACCAAGGCCAGAACAGTAAGGGCCAGTATATCATCCAGAACAGCGGCCCCAAGGATGATGGAGGCCACCTTATGTTTGATCAACCCCAGTTCCTGGAGGACTTTGACAGATATCCCGACACTGGTCGCAAGTATAGCCGTTGCAATGAACAGGCTTTCCACCATTTCGTATCCGAGAGTGAGCATTGCTCCAAGCCCCATGAGTAACGGGAATATCACTCCAAAAATTCCCACAAGGATCGCCATGCGGCCCACAGCGAAAAGATCTTTGACACGGATCTCCAACCCCACGTAGAACATGAGGAAGATCACACCGATCTCGGAAAAGGACATCAAGACGTGGTTGGAGGTGCTGATAATTCCCAGCACATAGGGCCCCAGCATCACCCCGGCCGCGATCTCACCGATGATGGCCGGCATTCTGAGACGGACACTCAGCTCCCCGAGAATCTTTGCAGAGGCAAAGATTATGAAAAAATAGAATAAAAGATTACCGTTTTCCACTTTATCTGACTTTTCTCATCATCCTTATCTAAATCGTAAAAGCTTTATAAAACAATCGCACTTCCCTGTCAAAAAAATGGGGGTCAGGCACCCCTTTCCAGGGGTAGAAAAAATATGGACCTGGCACCTATTTTTACGATGTTGGATCACCTCCCTGCACTGACCGGAAAATAATCAGGAAACTGTGCATACTGTTCGGAGTACAAGCGCGAAATTTTATCAAGCTGATGAGGCAAAAAAACCATAATCTGAGGCTTCCCCTTGTAAATCTCTAGAAAACCACTCACAGATATCATTGTTCCTTTCAAAGCGCTGATATCCGGGAACAAGGAGATCTGTGTGTTGGGTATGACCGCCGAAAAATCACCCGAAGAATTTAAATACACAAAATTTCCTCGGGCTCTGACATCCGCGCAAACATATCTCACAGACAGGAGTTCACCCACATGGCCAAGTGCATCTCTCGCTGTGATAGTGTCAAAGGGCTCTTTCTTCCAGAGACCTTTATCGAGATTCCTGGCCTGTCTTTCAGCTGCGATAAAACGTTTTCTGTACTCTTCCTTGAAGGGAAATTTAGTAAAAACAAAGGCATATCCCTCTCCCAGGATGAACTCATTGAAGAGCCCTTCCTCTTTCGTCCAAACATAGACGAGGATCCTTCCATATTTATCCGTACGCTCCCAATCATATTCCACTCTTATACGTTTGCGATACAGGTGGAAAAAGGCAAATCTTTTGGCCGTGTATGCCAGGAATTTCACCTCCTCCCTCTCATCCTCTATCTCCGGTGCATCGATACCGATTAGCCTCGCTTTACGCACCCGCCCATCATCAAACCGGATCTTGATCGTATCTCCATCATACACAACGATCACCTGTCCGTTGTCCCCAAGGGAAGAGCGGCTAAACGTTTTTCTCGCGTTAGCTGACAGATTGCTGCAGAAGAAAAAAAGAATAACCCATAAAAGAACACACAATCCTGCGCCGATCCGCTTTGTTCTTATCATAGGCTTGAGATTATATTCCCGCTCCGTTTTCCGTAAGGGCCATCGAGGAAAGGGATGCCGCATTAGTCGGCTCGGAAAGCTGATCCTCTATCAGGCCTTTCTGGGAACGGGCCCTCCATTGATTTCCGATATCGGATAGTTTGTCCCGCTCTAGATAAGGGACTTGACCGTCTCCTGGATGTGCCTGGCGCTTATCCCGAACTTATCCAGAAGTTCATCGGGCTGTCCAGACCTTGGGAGATCCTTCACCGCGAGGTGCACGATATCAGCATCTCCCCTTATGGCTGCTGAAACGGCATCTCCCAATCCTCCCTCAGCAAAGTGGTCTTCAACAACGACAGCCTTCCCCTTCGTTTTCTTAACAGCCCGTGAGATACCCTCTCCATCTATCGGAGATACCGAATAGGAATCGATCACTCGCACATAGATTCCCTCTTTCTTGAGAGCCTCATAGGCTTTGAGCGCTTCATGAAGCGTAATCCCCGCCCCGATAACTGTCACTACATCCCTGCTATTTTTCTTTAAAACCTTGGATCCACCGATGGGAAATTTCTCATCCTTATTGTAGATCAAGGGAGTTCCTGGTCTTGTCGTCCTGAGATAGGACATCCCTTTGTGTTTGGCCATTTCCTCGACAAGAGCCTCACAGGAATAGGCATCCGAAGGGTAAAGTACCAAACACCCTGGGATCGGCCGGAAAATGGCGAGGTCCTCGAGTCCCATCTGAGACGGACCATCCGCGCCGATACTCACGCCAACATGAGAGCCCACCATCTTGAGGTTGGCGAATGAATACGCTCCCATCCGGATCTGGTCATGGGCTCTGCTTATAAATGCCGCAAACGTTGCGAGAAAGGGGACATATCCCTTGGCTCCCAATCCGATGCCCACACCCACCATGTTCTGCTCGGCGATATAGCATTGGAACGATCTCTTGGGATACGCTCTAAAAAAATCATCCGCATAAGTGGAATTCCCTACATCTCCATCGATACACACAACCGCATCGTTGATCTTGCCCAAGTTCACGAGAGCGTTGCCATACGCCCTTCTCGTGGCCGTTGCTTTTTCATAATTATTCTTCTTAAAGTTGGTCCTCTTTGTAAGCTGAGGGCCTTTGACCTTTTTCGGCTTCTTGACGAACTTTTTCGCATCGATCTCGGGCATCGGACCAATCTCACCGAGCGCACGCGCTAAATCATCTTCTTTGAGCGGTTTTCCATGCCAGCCATTTCTATCTTCGAGGAAGGAGACACCCTTTCCTTTGAGAGTCTTTGCCAAAATGACAGCCGGCCCCTTCGATTGCCTAGCCTTCTCAAAAGCGCGGAGGATCTCTCCGATCCTGTGCCCGTCGATCTTCAACACATCCCAGCCAAAGGCCTTGAATCGCTTTTCATACGCAGCCACATCATGACCGAACATCGTCGCCTCTGACTGACCCAATCTGTTGATATCAACGATGGCACAGAGGTTATCCAGCCCCAGATCAGAAGCCAGATTGGCGGCTTCCCAGACCGCACCCTCAGCGCACTCTCCATCCCCCATCATTACATAGACTCTCCGGCGTGATCGTCCAAGCTTCATGGCGATCGCAAGGCCGAGACCCACGGATAGCCCCTGTCCCAGCGAACCTGTGGCTGCTTTCACCCATTTCATTCGTGGAGTGGGATGCCCTTCGAGAACACTCGTGATCTTTCTCAGGTTCATCAATCTCTTTATGGGAAAAATCCCCGCCTCGGCATACACCGCCCAAAGAATCGGTGCTGCATGCCCCTTGGACAGCACAAGCTCATCGTTAGCCCAATCGTGAGGATCGGCGATGTTGTATGTCATCTCATCGAAAAAGAGGCAGGCCATTATATCGGCGATGGATAAACATGTCGTCGGATGCCCCGAACCCGCTCTACTGGTCGTCTTCAGTGAATGGATACGTAATCTTTTTGCGATCTTCTCTAAGGCGTCTTTTTTCTCCATTCGACTTTTCCCTCCTCTTTAGTATGATCATGGGTTTACACTAGAGAAAAAACTCCGAAATGTGTTGCGGTTTGCTTCAACGGCTCTATCTTGATAGATATTCAAAATAAAAGAGAGGTTATTATAATGACTTCTTCCCGCCATCTCAACTTTAATCTGAATTATTAATCACACTTGAGTGATTTTTCATACCAGAGGCTCGTGAATCTCTCCTTGAATCCCAAAGTGCTATAAAGAGTGCAAGCCGGACTATTGGACTCGTCGACGGTGAGTTCAACAGTTTTGTATCCGTTATCTCTCAAATCCGCGAGGCCGATACTCAAAAGCTTTTTTCCCAAACCCATTCCCTGATACTCGGGCGCAATACCGAACATGTGGATGCGCCCCTTTCTCTGCGCTGAATCCCCCCCTATGCTTGGATGGGCCCAGAGATAGCCGATCAAACGATCCCCATCTTTGAGCAACAAGACATCGCTCACTCGAATCTGAGTAAGATCGAGATAGTATTCAATCTCCTCAACAGAATTCGGAGAAAATCCCCAACTCCCAGTAAAGATCCTGTTCTGGAGATCTCGAAGACGCGGCTCATCGCCTTCATTAAAATGCGACACCTCACCAAATTCGGGATCTTTGACGAACCTGAGAGGCTCTTCCAGGTTTTTCTCCAATTCCACGTGCGCCCGCACAGGAACAAAACCCGATTCTGCAAAAAAATCTCTTCCTGCCCTGAAATTTTCGGCAAGACAGACATGGATACAATCCCCACCAATATCCTGACATCTAGCAATCCCTCTCTCCCAAAGTGCAGACGCAACTTTTATATAGGGATAATTATGATGGACATGACAGTTGAGGACTATTCTTCGGATTCTAAATTCAGAGAGAATCAACAGAATCCCCAATATCTTATCACCCGTTTCTGCAACGAAAAGATCTTTGCCAGGATCGAAGTGCGGCTTATTCAAGATCTTCTCTAAAAATCGGTGCCCATTTATTCTTGAATCAAAAACTCCACCGACCATCTCTCTATAGAAATGCGCAAGTTTATCGAACAATTCATCGGTGTAATTTCTGACTCTGTATTCCATCCCTTTTAGCTGTTTCCCCTATTTCCGCTGTTTCCAGGATTATTCAGGAGCTTAAACAAAAGAGGGCCGGTCACCGCAAGGGCGAAGAGATTGTTTTTAAAGGTAGTAATTGCAGATTTGAAGAGTGGACGTATAGAGGAAATCGTGGAAATTGTCTTTCTGATCAAAAGAATCGACATTTTTTGTGAACAGCACAGAAGATTAATGATTGTAACAAAGGCGACTATATAATACAATTTCCGAATCGCAAGCCATCAAAGGTCTGACATGGAAGATAAAAAAGCCGATGTTCTGGTTATATCGCCCCATCCCGACGACGCCGAATTCGGTGCGGCCGGTTCGGTTGCAGGATTCGTCCGGGACGGCAAATCCGTCGTTTATGTGATCTGCACAAACGGCGACAAAGGAACCGATGACATCAACGTCAAACCCGAAGACTTGGCAAAAATCAGAGAAAAAGAACAGCTGGCAGCCGCAGAGGTTCTTGGCGTACGCGAAGTTGTTTTTCTCAGTTATCCAGATCAAGCTCTTGACGATACTCCAGAATTCCGAAAAGAGATCGTACGCCAGATCAGGATATTCAAACCGGATCTCATCATCACCGCCGATCCCTATCGGCGATACTTCTGGCACCGGGACCACAGGATCGTCGGACGAGTGGTCCTGGATGCTATTTTCCCCTATGCGAGAGATGTATGGGCCTATCCCGACATGGTCGATGAGGGACTTTTGCCCCACAAAGTCAAAGAGGTCTGGTGTTGGGCATCCGAAAAAGAAGACATCAACCTGCGTGTAGATATCACTAAAACCTATGATCTCAAGGTCAAGGCACTGAAATGTCATAAATCCCAGGTCTCAGAGCCACTCAAAAAAGAGATAGAAATGTGGCTGTGCGCTCGAGCCAAGGAACTGGCTGAAGGAGAGAAGTTCAAGCTGGCTGAAGGCTTCCACCGAGTCGAAGTGTGGTGGTAGGGAATTTTCGTCGATCGCAAAGGGACCCTAAGGTCCGGAAAGTCTCCTCTGCGGTCCTCTCCCATGAAAATGTATCGATGATATCGCCCCGGATCCTCTCTTTGGGCCAGAGCTTTCCCGCATTTCTGTAAAAGTATTCCACACAGTTCGCCAGAGAATCTGGTGAATTGGGCAGAAAGCAGAATCCATTTTTCCCTTCCTTCACGATTGTCTTCATCTTTCCAATTTGAGAGACAATGACCGGCGTGCCGCACGCTAGGGCTTCCAGCACCACGAGTCCGAACGATTCATACAAGGAAGGAACGATCAGAGCATCCGCGGCTGAATAGTACTTCTTGAGTTCCGACTGACGTCTGGAACCTAGAAATACGACATGACTCCCGAGATCCTTTTCCCTGACTGCACTCTGGATCTGAATAATTTCCGAATTCCTGGCGAAATCTCTCGTTTTTTCTCCGCCACCGATGACAACCAGCTTCAACCGGTCAAAAAGAGGCGACTTTGCCTTTTTCAAGTTGCCCAAAGCATCGATCACCGACATGAGCCCTTTAACGGGCTCCATACGACCGACATAAAGGAGAATGCGGTCTTGGGCACCATACCCGGTTTCGGCAAATACGCTTTTGTCCTCGACGGGATAAAAGAGCTCTTGGTTGATGCCTGGATAAATCACTTCGATACTTCCAGGATCCACTCCTGTTTCTGTGATCAAACTGTTCTTTTCCTCTGTCGATGTGGATATGATCTTGTCCGCATGGAGCACAAGATCCTGTTCAGATTGGATGCGGTTCGCATGCTCCAATCCACCGACCGCTTTATTCTTCAAGAACGCTAATGTATGGAATGTATGAACGAGAGGAACGCTAAACCGGTGTTTCATCCAGAGGCCCACTATGCCTGATAGCCAATAATGCGAATAGATCAAATCATAGGGGTTGTCTTCTTCGAGCATAAACTGTTCGAGATTGTAAGCAAATTCGGGTAAATGGCCACAGAGTTTTTTCCTGTCGAACGGCTGCTCCGGCCCTCCCTTCAAATGGATGACACGGAGCGCGGCGTCTTGTATTTTGATTCCCCTTATATCTGGATCCTGCACTCGCGTGAAGATATCAACCCCTGTATCCGGAAAATCAGTCAGCCTGGAGCAGAGCTCTTTCAGATAGACATTCATCCCTCCAATCCCATTCCCGCCGATCAATGAATAGGGACAGCAGTGGAAGCTCAAAACACAAATTTTCACCCGGCCGATTCTCCTCGTTTGAGAATTAAGCTATATATTTTACACTCTTTGGCGCCAAAATCATATTTGTATTTTTCTCTCCCCCGTAAAAAATCAACCCGGCTTTTTCCCCTGGAGATCGCCTCGACAATAGACGCATGGAAAAGGTAAAACCCAGGGCTAAAAGGTGCGTAATCCTGGTCGTAGGCCACGTTGTAGAATAGCACCTCATCGCTATAGAGAAAATTAAGAAGGGCGGAGATAAGCGAATTTTCGAAGAACAGCACATTCATTTCCACCCACCCATTCTGAGAGAACCGATGGACGATCTGAGTAAAAAAGTCAGGCATACCTTCTGTTGTCCAGAACGCTTGTTTTTGGGGGCTGCTTTGTGCATGGAGAGATATGAAGTTTTTGACAGCGGGCAGAAGATGGCGTGTTTCAGTGATCTTTTTGACCTTGATTCCTTCAAGCCGCTCGAGCCGCTTCAGTTTACGCCTGATTTCGTGTCGATTTTTTCGTTTAAGACTCTTCATATAATCCCCATACGTCGAAGGAACAGAAAGGACGGGGGCCACTTCGGTTTCATTCAAGCTGTGCGCAAAGCCATATGTAGAGGCCAGCTGCGGAATGAGACCACATGTGGAAGAAGACGATCGAATGTTGATGAACTCCATGTTCGATCGGTCAGGGTAGTTCTCACCAAGATAGCGAAGCAGACTCTCGAAAAACTCCTCTTTATGCTCCTCGAGGTATAAAAAATCGCAGTAATCCGTCACTTCGTGACTGGCGATAAACCGAAGATTACGGCCATCGGCCATCATGGGAGCAGCACCGCAAATGTGGTCCCTTTCATCCTTAAAGAGAAGGACCTCAAGGCTGTTTTTCCCGGACAAACACTCCCAGAAGGTACGGAACCATTCATGGGTGAGAAAAACGCAATCCAGGCCTGAGGCGTCAAGAAGAGAATTCCATTCCTCTTCGGCTTCCAGGAAACGATCGAACTCTGTAATGCGGTCGACTTTCATGAATTTCTTATTGTATCTAGAAAAACGGGAACTGTCACCTTTTCTAAAAAATAGGGGTCAGGCACCTCTTTCCAGGGGTGATAAAAAAGTGGACCTGGCACCTATTTTTTGGCATCTATTTTATAAGGCCCGTATTCCAATCAATCCGCTCGGGCAACAGGCCAAACAAACAGGTGACCATACCCTGTTTTTATATGCTATAATAGACGACTGTAAAACAGCTGAAATGGTCAGATGAACTGGATGGAGGAGGTCTCATGAGCGTTGTTTTTACTCTTAACAGGGCGATCCTGCTCGAACAGAAATTTTCAGAGTGCTATGAAAAAATGAGTGAGATCGTTTTTGATAAATACGTCTCTGACGAACTCAAAATTCTGTCTAAGGAAGAGATCTCCCACGTCAACCTGCTCAAAACAGGACTGAACTTCGCCAAAAAAGAGCCCGATCTTTTTGAGGACATAAAAATTTCGCCCATAGAAATCGAAAGGGGAATAAAGATGCTCATCAGGCTCAAGGAGTCATTAGAGAGCAAAGACATCGATATCATGGAGGCCATTCATAAAATATACGATCTGGAGATGATCTTCGAAGAGGTCCATCTGAATAAAATCAAAGAGTTTGAAGAACCTTCTATGAAGGATCTCTTCGAGGCCCTCTCTAAAGGAGACCGTTCTCACAGACAACGTCTCGAACAACTCGTTGACAAACTCCCCTGAAAGAAAAGGCGACAGGCAGCTATTTAGATAAGGAAAAAGTCACCAATGCGCTTTTTCCTTCAAAACACATACGTCACTTTTAAAAACAGGGTGTGTCCCTGTGTCCCCCTCTCTCCGAATTCTCCAGTGCCTCTCTGGTAGGCCAACTGCACAAATCCAAAGGGCGGCTGGAACCGGTACACAAATACGACCTGGATGTTCTTCTTATCGATGGTTGTATTGACCTGGTAAAACAGTTTAAGGAAAAGATCGTTCGTGAAATAATATTCGGACCTCATCACATGGATCCACGTGCTCTCATCCTCCGGATCGGGATCAAACATAAGCCGGACTAACTCATAGGACAAAGAGAAATCCTCCGTCAGCTTATAATTGACAGACCCTTCCACCAATTGGAAGTCCAGGTCGAAATTGTGGCCGAAACTGTAAGAGACGCGTGTTGACTGCCATTCTCTCGTGTTGTACCCCAACTGGAACTCAGTCTGATGGTTCCGAAATTCCTTCTCATAAAGCTTGTATTCCTGGTGGTGCTCCACTTCGAAGGACAGTTTATTCTGGAGGTCGAACGACAGCTCCTGGTCCACTTTCCAGCTCCGCAGAGTTTTATCTAACCCCCAGTAAATATTGTAATTGGAACTATAGACGATCCGATCGAACAATCCCTTCCTGATCCAGAAAGTCTTCCTGATCGCTGAATCGAATTCATGTCGGTTGTCATCCCGAATAAATCCAACTTCATTCGCGTTATCGGCAAATGTGTTACCGAGTTGTGTATACCTGAGATGGATATGAAACGTGGCCGAATCATAGCTGGGCCTCAGGAAAAAAGCCAGATCTGTATCATGATCGCCGTAACTCACAGCAAATTGGCCCGTAAACCTGAATGTATCTGTAAAATATAGGGCCGTGTCCAAACCCGCCGTTCCCTTGTTCTTTCCATTGATGTGCTTGTTTGCCCCCAGAAAACCGATGGTCGAGGAGGTCA
Source organism: Candidatus Aminicenantota bacterium (assembly GCA_050115915.1). Lineage (GTDB taxonomy): Bacteria > Acidobacteriota > Aminicenantia > Aminicenantales > Aminicenantaceae > WTAW01. Next base: position 10,926 of record JASFPP010000035.1, on the reverse strand, counting down.
TAACATCCCGTTTCAACCGGAACACCGTGTAATTCGCCGAATCGCGGCCGATGGATTCATCTCCCTTTTCCTGCGTGCTCAATCCCTGATACTCAAATCCCCCCGACTTCCCGTAGACCTTCACTCCCCCATATATATCTGCGATCCTGCGGGAGTAAAACAGACGGATTCTCTGACTGTAGATCTCCGAGCCTTCCAGAAAAAAATTTCTCTTCTCCGGAAGCGACAGCTCAAACCGCGTCAGATTGATTTTCTCCTGATCGGCCTCTACAGTCGCAAAGTCAGGATTGACGGTAACATTCCCCGAGACAAGCTGCGAGAAAGCGTATCTCACATCCAATCCAGCTGCAAACTCTGTGGCTTCTTTTTCTTCCACCTTCGTGATGAAATGGGGAATGATCTGCGATTTCTTCACGACGGCGGCCAGTTCAAGACCGATCAACTCACCGAATTGGGAGGGCTTTTCTGCGGATTCCAAAGGACCTGTCCAAAAGCTATACTCGAGAATTCGGGGCACTCCTCTCCCCACGCTTAAACCCCAAGTTTTATCCGTTCCGGGTTCGTACTTAATGCTCTTCATGGCAATGGCGAACTCAATGCTCCATCCAAAATCTGTTTTTTGTGCCGCAGATTCCCAAGTGCCATCCCAAGTATCATCCGTTGTCCTTCCGTTATCTGTAATCCTTCCATCCCACTGAGTGCCCAAAAGATTGCTGCTAAAATAATAGCAACTCTGCTTATCATTGAATGTATCCAGGAAAACATAGACCGAATCGTCCGACCGAAGATCCGAATCTCTTTTCACCAATCGAGCCGCAATAGAATCCGGATGAGAGTCATAACAGAGATATCCGAAATAGATAAAATTCTCATCATAGACAATCTTTACGACCGTTCGGAACTCGGCCAATTCCCCCCTTTGAGGCTGTAACTGGATAAAATCACTGACTTCCGGAGCCCCATCCCACACAGCTTCATCGATAATACCATCGACAGCGACGGGCTCTGTGATCTTTTTCGCCGATGTCCGCTTTAGCATCCACTGCCCGAAACCATCAGAAAAAAGAACAAGAACAGCAAAATTTAAAAGTAGAATAGCTTTTTTTCGCACAATACGTCTTTTCTAAGAACCTGACAATGTACCACATCTTGAGCTTCAAACTCCACCACCAAACCTAAATCTAGTAAATTATAGATAAAGCTTTAGGAAAAACTTTAAATTGAACGGCCTTGAAATCCTTCGAGGAATCATCCCTCCGCACGATCTCCCCATCTGTCTGGATCTCGAATGCCTCTTCAGCTGATACTTCGAAATCTGACGATTGAAGGATTTCTACCCCCTTAGCTTTGATGTGTTTTCCTTTGTTCGCCATCAATGCGATCCGCAGGAACCGCAAGAAGGAACAGTCGTCGATAAAACAACCGTCAAGCTTCCCATCATCAGCTTGAGCTTGTGGACAGAGCAATCTCCCGGAAGCCCAATAGCGGATATTGTTGAAGGCAGCCAGGATAAACCGTCCGTGAATCGCCCCGCTCCCGGTACCCAGTTTCAGAGTAAGAGGGACTTCCCGGGACCTAAACGATTCATAGATCCCAGAAAAGCCGGCAACACCCTGGTGTTTGGCCCATCGAGATCTCATCAGAACCAAACGATCGACATATTTTGAGACAAAAACACCCAAACCCACATTGGCTTGACCGAGATATAGACGCAAGAGAAAATTATCCTCCTCGATACTACCCAGGTCTACTCGTTTCGTGCGGCGCCTTTTTAAAGCCAGGCACGCCTTATCCAATGAGTCGATGCCGAATTCTTTCACAATATCGTTCGACGATCCCAAACCGATCATCCCGAATGTGACATCCGCATTTCTGCAAAAGATCTCGTTTATCATGATGTTGAACGTCGAGTCGCCACCAGCACCAACAAGAATTTCATACTCCTTGCATTTTTCCCCGGTGAGCTTAATAAGATCCTCTTCACTCTGGGTGACGAAGAGATCATAAGGAATATCATACTTGTACAGCAACCCTTCCAGTCGATCCTTTTTTTTCAAGGCAATCCCCTTCCCTGCTGAAGGATTGAAGAGAATCGCAATTTTATCTGTCTGCATCTGTCGGTTTAAATCCAATCGGGTTACTTATTTCATATATATATCTTAATGGAGATGGCCTTTCATTTCCAATGCTCTCTCCTCGAGAATTCCATGGATATCGGCCAAATCTCCCCTAATATGCTTCATCACAGGAAACCAGAGAAAGATATTGAGCCCCCAAAAAACAAGCACCGACCACATCGCTGTCTTTAAGCCCCAGATCGTCGCCAAATAAGAGGCCACAAGGGGCCCTATCGCCTGCCCTGCGAGGTCCATTATCGATGCGAACGAGATCATCGTGGCCCTGTGCTCAGGCAAATTAATATCCGTCAGACAGCTGTACCAGTTGGGATTGACGCCCTGATTGACGAACATGGCAATCACAATCGTTAAAATGAGACCCCAAACACCAGGCACAGCCAATGTTTGGGAAAGAGTAGCCCCTTCAGGGATCCAAAAGCTGGCACTCAGAAAAAGGATCATGAACAGAATGGGAACCGCATTGCATAAGAGGGCTATGAATGCCTTTGCCCGCTTATCCTTTACGTAGCCCCAATCTCCCAGTCGTCCGAAGGTAAGCGCTCCCAATACCCCAGCAATAATGACAAGAAAAATCACAAAATTGACTGATGTCGCTTCCATATTGTGGATATCTTTCATGTACTTAAAGATCAGAAAAATGAGGATGGCTCCTGGGATTACGTCTACAAAATTGGCTATCAGCCAGAAGTTGCTCCTGTTCGACCAAATTTTTTTAAAATCTTCCCTTCTGATGCAAAAACGATACTCAGCCCCTTCCCCAATGAGGTCACGTAATTCCTTCTCCTGAGAGCCGCGTTTCGGCTCGGGAACACGAAGCAGGCCAAAGGCGAAAATAAGGCCCGTAACGCCAACCATAAAATAGACTGTTCGCCAGGAATCGGCCATCGAACCCGCAAGTACAAACCCAGACATCCGGCCGATGAGGATGGCGGCGGAGACAAAGCCAAAAGCCGTAGCACGGCGTTGAGGGTTGGCCGTATCCCCTACGAGTGAAAAGATCGTCGGGATGATAGCGCCCACACCGATTCCGTTTAGAGCGCGTGTGACATAAAAGATTGCATATCCCAACTGCCCATGAGGAACAACCAGGGTCAAGATCGAAGACATACCAAAGATAAAACATCCAGCGAAGCAGATCTTTATCCGAGATTTGCGATCAGCATATATCCCTGCAACGACCATAGAGATGGCCGAAAGTACTGTGAAAGTAAACGTCACCCACCCCAATGGGACGACATTCGTTGTGTCCTGAAAAAAATCTTCCAGAAGGGTGTTGATCAATGGGGGCAACAACGACTGATCGGCAAAATCCACCAAAAGGATAGCCAGGAACAACACAAAAGCTAAACCCCCTGCTGTGGATGAGATGATCTTATTTCTGGATGTCATCGGAAATATTAGATACGCGCGTTCACTCCCAGAGCCTCAGTACCAATCGAGATCGATCAGCGCTCCTGGGAGAGCAAAAGCTGCCTGTACTTTTCGGCCTCCTCTATCCTATCCAAAATCTCGTACAATTCAACGATAAGGCCAATTGTCTTTTGTGTCCTCTTATCCTGCACCCCAAGCGTGTCCCTCAAAATAGGAAGTGCAACAAGCAGTTTGTCTTCGGCTTCTTCGTGTTTACCCAATTTCAGTAAACACTCCCCGTATCTGCTCTGAAGCTTGGCGACATCTTGATTTTTATCGCCCAGATGTTCCAGTCCAATAGACAAAGCCTCTTCAAGCACAGGTTCAGCACCTTCATAATCACCCTTTCTGTTCATCAACTCTCCCAGATTGCTCATAGCGACGGCTACCCATGGATGTTCATGCTTTTTAAGAATGGAAATCGCCTCTCTCAAATAGGATTCACCAGCCTCGTAATCCTGTTTGTATTTCATGATATTTCCGAGATTGTTGAGATCGATCGCCACATTCAAGTTATCATCGCCCAAAAGCTTTCGGTCGATTTCGAGTATTTCACGGAATATGGGCTCTGCCGCATCATAATCCCCTTTATCCTGGAGGACGATACCCAAATTATTCAAAATGCTGGCCACTCCTTCATCTTGACGGCCGAAGTGTTTTTGTCTTATTCCTAGAGCTTCTCTGTAGAGCGATTCCGCTTCGTCATACTTCCCTCTTTCGTGGAGCAACACAGCCAGACTGGTTATGGGTGCCGCAAGCTCGGGATGTTCCGTATCGTATGTCTCTCTAGCGACATTCAAGGACGACTGTAACATATCCTCTGCCTTATCATATTGGCCAAGTCTAAGGTAAGTCACGCCGATCGTCTGACGGACCTCGACCTCAACTTCAGGCTGATTGGAAAACGCCTCCTCAATCTTGTCTGATGCTCTTTCGAGAGCTTCGAGCACAGTGATATCCCGAGCACTCCCTTCGATAGGATTGGCAGAACCAAGTGTGTCCTGCAAAAAGGCATTGATGGCCGTTGCCTTGGCCGCTTCATCTTCTGCACGATCACGCTCAACAGCGATCCGCACAGAAGCAATTGTCATGAAAATGGCAAAACCCAAGATCAATACAGCAACCACGACCGAAAAAACAAAACCGACTTTATGCCGGGAGATCATCTTTTGGAGCTTGTATGAGGTGCTCGGCGGACGGGCAAGCACCGGCTCGTTGTCGAGATGACGCCTTATATCAGCGGCCAAACCGTTGACGGTCTCGTAACGGCGCGTTCGGTCTTTTTCCATGGCCTTGAGAATGATCCAGTCCAGATCCCCTCTGAGCTCCTTTCGCAATGCAGAAAGGTCTGTGCTCCGGCTCAGGGCGACGGAGGCTTGGGAATCTCCCAGACTGGAAAGGCGTGTACTGGCTTTTGGAGGATCCGTTTCCCGAATGATCCGTTGGATCTCACCGAGGCCTGCTGCCCGAAGTGCATCAGAATCGAAAGGCAAAGCCCCTACGAGCAATTCATACAGGAGAACTCCCAGAGAATAAACGTCCGTTCGCGTATCAATATCTAGACCGCTCATCTCCGCCTGTTCAGGGCTCATGTACTCCGGTGTTCCGATGAGCTGCCCCAATTCTGTAAACACCGTGCGTTCTGTCAAACGCTGGGCAGTGGCCTTGGCCACGCCGAAGTCGATGATCTTCGGGACTGGCTTATTATCATGGATTGCTACAAGGATATTGGAAGCTTTGATATCCCTGTGGATGATCCCTTTCTGATGGGCGTGCTGAACCCCTTGACAGACCTCTTGAAAGAGCTCAAGGCGTTCGTGGTTGTTCAAACGATGCGTATCGCAATATTCAGTTATGGGGACACCCTTTACGTATTCCATAACAAAGTAGGGCCGTCCCGTTTCTGTCGCGCCTGCATCATAGACCTTTGCGATCGAGGGGTGATCCATCATGGCCAATGCTTGTCGTTCGGCTTCAAAGCGGGCCATGACCTGTTTTGTGTCCATCCCCAACTTTATGATTTTTACAGCGACCTTTCGTTTAACAGGTGCGACCTGCTCGGCGAGATAGACAACTCCCATTCCGCCTCTACCCAATTCATCGATCAGTTTATATTTGCCGGCAATAGATGCGCCAATGTCTAACTCTTTAACGGAATTCTGTATCGTCTTAGTCTGAGGAGGAGAAACGGAAACTTGTTCCAAGGATTCAAGTGGAGAGCCACATCTATTACAGAATTTCGACTCGTCCCGATTCTCTGATTTGCAATTTGGACACAAAATTGCCATTGTCCCCTTCCCGGGTGAGAATAGAATATAGATTTGCGCGGCAAGAGTCAAATCACTCAAGACTCATAAAATTCCGCGCATTTTAAGGATGGAGAACCAACACTCTTAAACACTATTCCTTATCAGATTAAATCCTTATAATTTGGTCAATTATTCCCTTGAATATCGTGTACAAATGTTCAGCCCATTTGGAGAGAGACATATGATCTTGATTATTGGCAAAAGACTTATACAAAACATGAAAAAGCCAAGAAATCAGCACACTGTTTATGACGATGAAAACGACAGCAAGAGGAATCCCCAGAAAGTAATGAATAAATCGCTTTTTCTTACTATCGAATGGGCTTCTCATATTTTGACACCCCAATTAAATCCAAAAAAGTACGATCTACTTCAATTGATTCATCTACCTATTTAGTCGCAGGAATCCGCACAATACGCTTAATAAAGTTTTTGTTTCGAATCCAAATTAGAAATTAAAGCCGATCAATATTGATAATGTTTTATTTTTATGAAATCTGCCCGATTCTTTATCCGGTTCATAGACGATTTTAGCCAGTCCATTATTGAATTGGGCATCCATGAATACAGCTCTTGTAATTTGATACCTGGCTCCTAGAGAAACCCCATAATCATAATCTTTAACCTCATTCTCGATCCACGTCCAATCATGCTCATCATCAATGTCCGTAGATCCAACAAGAAAACCGATGTATGGTCCCAGATATATCTCGAACTTTTGCCTTAATAACGCAACATTGAGCAAGAGGGGAATTTCGATGTAATTCAGACGCGCCGACTCCGTCGATCTCTGACTGGCACTGTAATATCGTCCGCCCTTCATGGCGAAATAAATTTCAGGTTGAACAGAAACTGACTCTGAAACAGGAATGGAATAAAAAAAGCCGACCTTGGCTGCATATAGATTGGTTGCATTGTATATGGCACTATCTTCACCTGCAAGGGAAAGTGTAACCCCTGCTTTCAATCCAGATTCGGCCCAGAGAATATTACCTGGTATACATAACAACACTAAAACTAAACGAATCAACATTATCCTCCATCCCATGACAGCTTATCTAATGAATGAACTTAGGAAGATATATTACTGGATTTTTGTACCATCTCTGACTGTTGGGAACAACAACATAAACGGTCGCTGTGGTGGTGTTGTTAGGTGTTGTGTTGCAAGAATCGTATGCTGTATAGACAATTGTGTAGGTCCTTCCATCTCCAATTCCTGCGCGTTCTGCTCTGAGTTTAAATTTTGTATCTGCAGTTCCGAACTCAGCTTCTTGGATGTCGTTCTCTGTATCTCCATCACCGAGACCATTATCAGGTTCATCACTCGTTATTGAGGTCAGAACAAAGCTTGCATCAGGATCGCAAACATCGGTAACAATGACCGATGCCTCTATTTCAACGAGTTTGTGGTTGGGCGGCCAAAGAATGTATCGATTAAGAGTGACTTCGATCTCTGGTGGCGTAGTATCTACAACTGTTACGATAGCCGTACAGCTCGAGCTATTGCCACAATAATCAGTGGCTGTGAAAGTTACTGTTGTCGATCCTATGCCAAAAAAGGAAGGCGAATCATTCGAAATGAAAGGATCAGGATCGCATAGATCTACGGCTGATACACCAGAGAAAAAGGGATCCAATTGGGGATCGCCTGCCTGAATTCCGCAGTTTTCTGTGCACTCTACAGTGATATCCACTGGACAAATGATCTCGGGAGGAATTGTATCGCGAATAGTCACGGTGGATGTGGCAGTGTCAGAACCGCCAGAGTCATCGGTAACTGTTAGGGTAACAGTACAATCAATGGAACATCCATTCGAAGTATCCACTGTTAGTAGAGGCGTTGGACTGGCGGAATCATCGAAGCTTGCAGCAGGGCAATCTGAGGTCCAAGAATAACTCAACGGATCATCGTCGAAATCGTGAGAACCGGTGCCATCAAGCAACACCGTTGTTGCTGTGCCCTCACACTCTGTGACGTAGGGACCTCCAGCATCGGCGATTGGGTCAGCATTAGGATAATTTGATTCGAAACCAACGGACGGATCTCCGTAAAGATTGAGCATCAAAGAGTTTCTTAACCCATAAGTGTTTTCATGCCAGGGGTGCCAGAAAACAGGCATTTTCCGAACCACAAACAGCGCTACACCTGCAGATCCTCCGAATTGGTATGTGATCTTGTCGATGAAAAAGTAAGCCATGAGTTGGGGGCTGGGTGGTCCATTCTGATGGTATTGTTGGGGGTTTAACGGTCCGATACAATTTCTCGAGGATGCCGTCACCGCGATGCCGCCGTTCTTCAACAGCGCAGTCGCCAAATTGTTGGAAGATCCAGGATTGCCATTCCAGCAGCTTACAGCAAAAACAATAGAGGGTTTGGAGTCATCTAGCCATTGACAGTAGGTCGAATCTAAGATGTTTGTAGCGTTATCACTCCCTCCATGTGTCCAATAGGCTACTAGACCTCGGGGTTGTTTGGTCCACTCTTCATGGACAATATCCTTGCTACATGGCGTCCTTTCGGGTGGGGGATTTAAGCCGAATTCTTCATCATACACGCGCGTAATTGGGATGCCACGGGGAATGAGATAGTCTGCGCGTATTCTTTCACCCAAGTGATATCCAGGAAGATTCTCATTCAATCTGTGGGCGGCGAATAGCATATCCTTCCGCTCCGCATTTGGAAAGGTAACCTGCCGTTCATAACCAATGATTTTATTGAGAATCCTTCTGAGCGAATCAAAATCGTCATTGTATACGGGAATTTGACCGACATACACCTCAGGTTGAGAATCCATTCCTCCTGGTCCCAAATCCCCTTTCCAGTATTTAAACCACCATGTATTCTTGTAAACATGACCAGGACAGGTCCAACCCGAGCACTGATCTTTCGGAGAATAGGCATGACTGATATGACCTTCTCCTCCGTCATCATAATATTCCGCTTTCAATTCACTGTAATCGTTATCCCCGTTAAAATCCTCATAGACGGCAATGTAACCGTCTTCCTCCCGCATGTTATAATTAATCTCGTAAGGATACCACCCGCTAGGTTTATTCAATGTGGTATACAGTTCGTAGCAACCAAGACCATTACCTGCCCATACTAATTGATTGTCAATTTCCAGCCTCAAGCTTCCTTCATAGAAATCAATTCTCAGCTTGTTGTCGCCATTGTTGGGAAGGAAAATATTTCCCTGGTATTGCACACAAAAGGGTGGAGATAGAGAACAGCCATCCGGCAGGTCGGTCATTTCATCCACGACCTCTCCTAGAAAGCCATCCCCATCCAAATCCCAGTTGCCAGTCAAGTCTGCATAGTAGTAATGTGTCCTTAGTGAATATTCAACGACTGGACGCGGCCAGAGTTCAGCCATGGGGACATCATTGGCAGCGGGATTCGGATTGCCAACTAATAGAACCCATAACAAATTTAACTGTATGTAGTTATCCTTTAGCCACTGTCGAATTTGCTCCTGGACCTCTCCCTGATAAATTCCATAATCGTCCTCGGTGACAATATAGCAGTCATACTTATAGGATTTGTGCGTGCAAAATTCCTGAAAGGCATCATAACAATTTGCTACATATTTATTTCTGGTTATTATGCAAAAGCCACTTTTTTGTGAAACCTTCTGAAGACTGGCGTAGGTTTTACCGGATAGCCGGAGGACTTCCTCAAAGTTGATAAACTGTTCTCTTGCTCTTCGCGAAAGAAGGGCAGAATTCCAGGCCTCTGAAGTCTTGACAGCTTCCGAATCGAAACTTGTATAAGATAATCTAGCCTTGAGGTATACCACACGACGGAAGGATTTCTGAATCGGATTATATTGGAAGGGATAATATTTAATTGTTGCATAAGGATAACCGCCAAGGTGACCGCTTGTAAGTACCGAGACATTCTCGGAAGGGTAAAACTCATCTGCCTCATAAACCTTTTTATTCCTGTATAACGAATTGTCGTCGAAATCGATCGGATCTGGCTTCTTGTATTCGAAACCACTGGGCGCAGGTTGAACATCAGCGGTGAGATCCAGGTCGGTTTGATTGATTGCATCAACATGAATTCTTACGGATTTTAAATCCGTTCCGGGGGGCAGAGCAAATTTAAAATACTGAACCGGAAGTGCAGGATTGCCGGCAATTATATCGGGATTGCTTTGCCATGATCTGACTGTTCCATCTTCGTGTATCATCAGCCCTTGACTGGTCAAATCGAATTCAAGAGTGTTGTATCTGGTTTTAAATGAAATAAGATTATCGGGCGCGAGGGCTTCACTCACAGACATTGCAGACACACCTAGAAGAATTAAAGCGAGGAAAAACACACATTTTTTGTAATTCATGGTTCGCCTCCTTCGTTTGCTGTATTGAGTGTACTCAATACTTATAATTAAAATTCAATGATGAATACGCTGAAAAGAGTCCCGTTGCGGTTTTTGTGTTTCGACCCTAGGAAGCCCCAAAAAATCACATGATCTTTCATGCTCTTGAAACAGAAACCCTTAGCCCGCCAGAAATACAAAATACTGTTTAATATATCGAAAAATATAATGTGATTCGACGTTTGAGTCAAGAGTTTTCTGTTGACACGAATTGTCTGGTTTGATTTAATCGTTCCAACTCAGGAAGCTATTTTGAGTGAGTGAGGGCTATTCTTTCTGATTTGAGTCATGCATTTTTTTCTATATGAGCAAAACCAGTAAATGTTGGAAGCACACGGAAACCAGCAGGATGGGAAAGATTTCTACCTTGGACAAACGCAAGAATCGTTCTACTATCCTTATGCAAAAAGGAGGGCAGTTTTGATGATTAAGAGATTGGTAAATATTTTGATCTTGGTGTTCGGTTTGCTTATCCCGATCTCATGGGCTGATACGTACAACGGGAGTTTAACTTATGGGGATGGTTTAACTGGCGCTGCCCCATGGAATACGGCTGAGTTATCGTGGACCGTAGATAATACAACAAATCCTGGCTTATGGACATATAAGTACATTTTTAATGTCGGAGCAAAGGACATCAGCTATGTGATTATGGGAGTCTGGAAGAGTTTTACATCCGAGAGT
>JASFPP010000034.1:0-24687 GCA_050115915.1 Candidatus Aminicenantota bacterium | reverse complement strand
CCTCTCAGAGGGCATGTTTATAACGGGCTAAATTATACGGATACTCTGATAACCCTCGGAAGTCCGCATTACAATCACAAAGGAGCGGCACTGCGCAAGTGGGTCGAAGAACAATATCCTGGGGCTTATTTTGATCCCGTTGTTCGGTATGTCTCTGTGGTTGGCAGGGCCATTCGAGGACACAAGCGCGGATCACTCAAAGAGCGTCGAGTTTACTGGTACTATAAAAGCCTTTGTGGGTGCGGCGATGTCTGGGGGGATGGAATCGTCCCCCTTCCTTCTGCGCTGCTTCAGGGCTCTCAGCATATCATTGTCGATGGCTTGCGACACTTTTCCCGATCGAAACACATGTGGTATGGATCGGAGAAGGCTGTTCAATCATGGTGGGAGGCCCTGGATGTCGGGAATCGGGCTGAAGACTGAAACAAGGTATTCATGAGGGATGTTATTGCCGCCGATGGTTTTATTGCTAATGGATCCTTTTATGCATAGGGCATCTCTCGTTCCCGCATCTTCGACACACAACCAGCATGATTTCCGCATGGGCTCCGAGGAAGAGCAGCCAAAAAATGATGAAAAGAAGCATACGCTTTAAGAGCCAGTACTGCGGAAATAATGCAATCGCTGATAAAGAGACGAATACGGCGCCGATATCCCAGAATGTATAGCTGGTCCCTTTACGTTCGGGAAGGTGTTGTGAGAGTTTCCCGGGAAAGATGCAGACGCACGCATCCAAACGGCAGAGGCATTTGCCGCAAAAGCAATAAACGATTGTTAGAAGCGCAGCACACACAACGGCAAGATACAGCAAACCCCAAATTATGGATTCGAGCGCCATCGAAACCAACCCTACAACACTCGCACCGCCCAGCAAAGACAGCATCAGCACGCCGTGAAATTTATTATCCATACCTATTTTCTCAATGATGCTTTGGAGAACACATAATCCGGGATGTCTGCATTAAATTCAATGGAATCGATAAAAAACTCCGTGCCTTTCCCTGTTTTGAGAGCGTCCTTGAAGATAACTTTGTCGGGGATCCAGCGGTTCTCTATGCGGCTAACATTTTTTACATCTGTGGTTTTAAGGAGTTTTCCGCTCTTGGCAAAACGTTCTTCTTTGAGGGTGACATAGCGCTCTTTATCCACCCATATCTTTCGGGAATAATAAGCGATGTCCTCTCCCTCTTTAGCTGTGAGCTCGAGAACCCAACACGAACGGCCTTCTATCGATTCCTCGTTGACTACCTGGGCTTCATACAGATTTTGCAGCCGACGGTCCTCCATCAAATCTTCATAGGAGAGGTCGGATCCCATCACCGATTGCCGCAACATATGTCCTGAGATCTTGATCGTCCGGTCAGTGGACGGTGAATATGTCCACAATTGATCCTCCAGTTTAAGCATTTTTGTCCCTCTTTCCCGTGGGGGCGCCAGATACTCTGTGAAAGATTTTTCATCGCCCTGGACCCATGATTTGGACTCGACAGTCCGGCTTCCCCGGCGGCCGTGGATGATCATTTTTCCCAGATATATCTTGTTGTCCGCACCGATGTTATCATCGATCTTTTGCAGGATCCAATCACCTGTGGGCTTTTCTTGAATGGCGACAAGACTGAAGACAAGGATACTTGTGGCGAGGGTCAGACTGAAAAAAGCAAAGGTTTTTTTGGGGGGTATCATGCTTCCAACTCCTTGATCAATTGAGACGTTTCTCTGCGGAAAATGCCGAGCCCGCTGATAGCTGCGCCCAGGAATGTTGCCAGGAATCCTGGAATAAAACCTATGATGTGGCTGAACCATGTGACTTTGGCCCTCATGACATTACTGAGAACTAAGGATGCGTTTTTCATCAGGGATCCAAAATCAACACCATGGGCCTGAAGATAATAGGAGATTGTCAATCCCAAGATTGTCCCAAAAACAGTCCCGATAAATCCGATGATCAAAGATTCGATAATCATGGACCGGTAGAGATGAGTTTTTGTCTCGCCCATGGCCAGCCGGACACCGATCTCGCCATATCTCCGAAGGCTTCCCATCAAACCCGCATTCCACAAAACAATGGACATCGCTACGACAAAAATAACAATCATAGCGCTGGCAAAAACACCCATCATATCCAAAAGCTCTGCCATGCCTGTTTGGTTGCGGAGAGTATCCATAACAGGGGAAAACTCGTCGCTTTCTTTTGAGTACAGCACGTTGAAACTTGCGGTCACTGTCGTGGCGATTTCGTCTCGATAGACAAAATCCTTGAAAAATCCAAGGATTTCCCCAGCTGCATTTTCCATGTCCAAGGCCAATTGGATATCTTCTATGTCCGCGATCATGGCACCCCGGTCCATAGCTGCAACTCCGAACCGGATAGTTCCCGCGATAGTGAAATTCGTGACAGCCATGCTGCCGTACATTGTCGAGCTGATCAGAGTGGCTATATCACCGGGCTGGACGTCTAGGCTGACTGCGAAGTCCTCACTGATCAGAATCTCACCAGGATTATTAGGAATGTGACCGCGGAGGAGAGCTTCTTTGAGGCTCAAGATCTCTGTTTCAAGGCCCTTGTCAGAAAATAGATCCACAGCCAATCCGACGACTGGTCCCTGTGCCCGTGTCTCTCCTTTCTCGTCGGGGATGTCCAAGAGCCCTCCGAAACGAATGCGAGGAGTCCAGAGAAAATCAGGAAATTTTGTCTGCAGTTCTTGTGTGAGGGATTCGACACCTATGTAAGCAAGATCGTTGGGAATCTGATCGGCCTCTTCGGCATATGCGCGAGACATGATCTTGACGTGCCCTGTGTTGAACTTGGCACTCGTGTCGATCATATTGGCTTCTGCTCCATTGATCCAGCTGTAGCCCACAACACAGAGCAAAACTCCCGCCATGACTGTTATTATCGGGAAAAAACTGCGGGACTTGTCGCGGATGACTCCCTTAAAAAGGAATTTGATCACGACATCCTCCCTCTGAGTGCATCCGTTGGCTTCAGTTTCGCGATTTTTCGTGTCGGTAAAAAACTGACGATTGTGGTTATGATCAAGACTATGAGAGTAGTTCCCAAAACTAGGCCTACACTATAGACTGGGAATATCTTCTGACCGAAAGCAAAACCATAACTATCTGCAGCTCCAGGTAGGGCCCAGCCTTTTTTTGCAAAGAGGGTGAGAAGAGGGATGCCATAAATGGCAGCCACTATGGCGGCCAGGACACCGTGCAATGCTCCTTCCAGTGTAAAAAGTTGGATGATCTTCCATCGGGTCATCCCCAACGACATGAGTGTGCCCATTTCTTTTCTTCGGCGGAAAATAGAGAGCACCTGGGTGTCGAAGATCGCCAGCATGGCCAAAAGTATCAGTATAAAATACAAGATCGTCGCGCCCGCTGATTTGCTCTGCACAAGCTCGCGGATGTCGGAAAGGAGAAAATAGCGGCTCTTAAAGTTCCAACCAGGAACATCGGGAAAAATCTTTGAATCCTTCTGAAGAACAATCAGGCTTGCCTCGTTCGACATCTGGGCGAGTTCTTGGATCGTCTCCAGGGGCACCCAAATTTGACCCTGATCGACGGTCGGGACCGTTGTGTTCATGATCTCTACGATCTCGACATCACGGGCATCGAAGGTGCCCTGGACATCTCTCCAACGCAGTGTGATTGTGTCCCCGACTTTCAACCCTGTGTTTTTAGCCATCCTCGTTCCGATAAAAGCGGGGATATCGGCTTCATCCGTGTCGAGGGCGGCAGAGGGAAGGGATAATATCCTTTGCTGGGGATCGATCCCTTTGATCAGGATGGGCTGGATGCGCCCGTTGGGATAGATCGTTCCCTGGATAACAAGGATCGCCGTCGCCTGATCTTTTGCGATGAGATCAGTCAAAGGTTCAGGGATGGGACCGTGTCCATCTTCCAGCGAAAGGGGATCGAGGGGGTCATAGTTTTCCTGCCAATACTGTCCTCCTCCGTATTCAGCGTCCACGGTTGCACGCACAGATTGCCGGCTCATGCCCTGGTAGAGCCCCTGGGTCCAGATTATTGTCACAAAGGCGAAGGACAACACGATAACATTCAGCCAGGTGCGGATTCCTGCTCCCAGGATATTTCTCAACGCCAGCTTAGGGATAATCATTTTCCCTCTCCCGGAGAACCGAGAGGTGTCATGGCTTCGTCTTTGGCGACCTTTCCATCGATAAGAGTGATCTTTCGGCGCAAGTAACGGATCACTTTTTCATCGTGAGTGGCGAAGATAAATGTCGTTCCCAAATTTTTGTTCAATCCCTCCATTGTCTTCAGGATATTATGGGAGTTTTCCGCATCCAGATTGGCGGTAGGCTCATCGGCAAGAATGATCGATGGTTTTTTAACGACGGCCCTTGCAACAGCCACCCTCTGGCTTTGCCCTCCGGATAGCTGGGCGGGTTTGGATTTGGCTCTGTCTGCGAGGCCCACCCATTCCAGGGCATCCATCGTCATTTTTTTCCTCTCTTCCGAAGTGAGGTCATGGAGGAGAAGCGGAAATTCTACGTTCTCGAAGACTGTATAAACAGGGAGAAGGTTGAATGTTTGAAAAATGAAGCCGATATTCCTGTTTCTCAAGGCCGCAGCTTGTTTGTGCGTCAATTCTTCGACCTTTTTTCCCATGACCACGGCACTCCCCTCTGTCGGAGAGTCCAGGGAGCCGACGATGTTAAGCAATGTCGTCTTCCCCGAGCCACTGGGGCCGACGAGTCCGGCGAACTCTGCTTTTTTAAAGTTCAAGTTCACTTTATTCAACGCCACTATGATGTGCTCGCCCATTCTGTAAGTCTTAACCAGGTCCTGCGTTTCGATCAAATAGGAATTATCCATCGTCTCGATTCCTTATCTGTATTAAAAATTGAATGTCACCATTATCTGGAAACCCTTTCCGACAAAGGGATTGTTGCCGGCCTGAGTGGGATAGAGGAGAAACTCCTCCGGATTCCAGAAGCCGATGATGTTGAACATCCATTTGTCGTAGGTTCTCTGCCAGTTGATAAACCGGTAAAACTCTTCATTTTCCCAGTCATAATACAGGATAACCGTGAGGTCATCCATTATACCGAAGGGATAGCGGCAAAGAAAGCACGAAAAGTTCGTATCTTTGCCGGAATTCCATGTTTCTTTGCTCTGAGTAAGAATAAGGTGTTCGCCAAGAGCATAAAGACCATTGCCGATGCCGAATGTGTAATCCAGGCCTGCATTCAGGGCCCTTTGCCATGGATAGGGGAGAAGCACGCTCTCCTGATGAGTCAGCGTGGCTTCGATCCACACGCCAATGGTGACATCCCATTTTCCATCGCAACCGAACCGGTTTTCTTGTATAAGATTATCGACGGGAAAAAGCCCCTCGAAAGGGCCTCGATTTATGTCTGCGGTTCGGTGGTGATACGAAAAAGCCAGCTCGCCTGAGAAGAGCGGTACCTGGACCCGCCCTCCAAATTCAGGAGTCTTTTTGTCGGAGGGAAAGGTCTCCCAACCTTTGGGATCGTCATTTCCGTAAAGACCCCAGACCCATATGTTTGTGTTGCTGACGAAGTAATAGCGAAAAAGCAACGCATAGACACCCTCAGTCAGCTGAAGGGGATCCCGGGGATCCAGACGGTCGAACCACATGAGGGGACGAAGGAGTGATGCGGACCCGAAGCTGATCTTTTGGAGGCCGAGCCGGACTTCGAACTGAGAGGATGAAAATCGGGCCCAAAGCCTGTAAGGCTTGATATCACTCTCTGATTGTACATTGTCGTTGGACTTAAATGTCGCCACTCCGTAGGTGTTCAGGGATATGTTTGCATCCAACGTAATCTTTCTAGAGAGCGATTTTTCCAAGAAGAGCTCAGGGATGAATCGGATACCCAGCTGAGGTTCGGATGATTTTTGAACCCCTACCACACCCCAAGAGGAAACGAGACTTTTGATATCGAAAGTCTGCGAGAGCCCTGGGATAGCAGAGAGCGATATAAAGAGTAAACACACGGCTATCTTTTTCTTGGACTCTAAAATCATCTCGCATATTCCATAAATCAAGACAGCTGGCCTTGACATTGGATTATACCAGTTCCTCTGGAAATTATTAACTGTTGAATTGTGAGAAAGGACGATGATTGGTCTTTGTGGTAAAATAAGCCATTAAAAACGGAGGGAGAGTGAAATGGCGAGAGATCCTAAAAACCTGGATGTGAAAGAGCTTGTCCGAAACACTCTGGAAACCCAGAATCTCGGCGTGCTGGCCACGCTCGATAGGACCAATCCTTACGAAAATTTGGTGGCCTTCGTCTCTTCCAAAGACCTGAAATCAATCGTCTTTTCCACGGCTGTCTATACCCGAAAATACACAAACCTCAGCACTCACCCCCAAGTGTCTTTTCTCGTTGATACACGAAGCAACTCAGAGAAAGATTTTCATGAATGTGTTGCTGTCACTGCTTTGGGGAAGGCTGTAGAAGTCCAAAAAGAGCAGCGGAGCATCCTCCTTCGCCAGCATCTTAAAAAACATCCCTATCTCGAGGATTTTGTGAAATCTCCATCCTGTCGGCTCTTCCGGATTCAGGTTAGAAAGTATATCGTCGTTTCCGAGTTTCAAAAGGTAGTGGAGTTCACTGTATAAAATGATCATTCTCCCCATCGATGATATTCGCGAAGAGCACCGCGATTTGGTCGGAGGAAAAGGATTCGCCCTTGCCAGGCTCAAAGCAGGGGGCCTGGATGTTCCTCAAGCGGTATGCTTGAGTGCGGACGCCTATCGCTCCTTTATTGTCGACACAGGATTGGATAAAAAGATTCTCTTGGAAATTCATAGGAAAAAACTGGAAGACGCCCGTTGGGAGGAGATGTGGGATACGGCCCTTCGCATCCGCAATCTCTTTTTGCGCATAGCTTTTCCAAGAGATTTGGCTCAAGTAATTAAAGAGAGCTTGGATTCTCGTTTCCACAAGATACCCGTTGCGGTGAGGTCGTCTGCCCTGGGAGAGGATTCGGCGCAGGTTTCTTTTGCGGGGATCCATGAGTCCTACATCAATGTGATTGGAACCGAAGCCATTCTCAAACATATAAAGCTCGTGTGGGCCTCCTTATGGTCGGATGCCGCCATTCTTTACAGAAACGAGCTGAATCTCGACCTGGAAAAGAGCGCCATGGCAGTGGTTATCCAGGAATTTGTCTCCGGCGATTGCTCGGGAATCTTTTTCGGGCAGAATCCCATGGATGAGACAGAGTCTGTTGTCGAGGTCGTTTATGGTCTCAATCAGGGACTGGTGGATGGAACGGTGGAACCCGACCGGTGGATCCTAAGACGAACGGATGGTAAGGTTCTGTCCTACACGCCGGCTTTACGTGAAAGGATTTTTGTGCCATTTGGAGGAGGGGTGCGCTTGACGAAGATCGCTCCTCCAAAATCGCAGAAAATTCCGCTCTCGCCGGCGCGGGTCAAGGCTGTGTTCGATTTAGGGATAAAAGCGGAAGGTTTTTTCGGACAGCCCCAAGATGTGGAATGGACCTTCCGGAAGCGCTCCCTGTATACCCTCCAGTCCAGGCCGATCACGACTGACCGCAAAGATCAATCCAAGGATCAAAAGACCTGGTATTTGAGCCTGCGCAGAAGCTTCGCGAATCTGCAAGAGTTGAGGGAGCGCATTGAAGAACACACGCTACCGGACATGATCCTCGAGTCAGACACAATGGCCAGCCAGGATCTTTCGCTTTTGTCGGATAAAGAGCTCTCCGAGGAAATAAAACGCAGAAAAAAGATCTATGAGAAGTGGGTGGGTGTTTACTGGAGAGATTTTATACCCTTTGCCCATGGATTTCGTCTCTTCGGCCAGGTATACAACGATAAGGTCCACCCCGAAGATCCCTACGAGTTCGTGGATTTATTGCGTCCCGAGAAGATGCATAGTTTGGCGCGTAATCGGCTTCTGGACAAAATGGCCGCTTTAATAAGGAGCGATAAAACCCTCATGAATACGATTAAAGAGGGCCGTCTGGAGAACGTAGCTCACTCCGAATTTCAGGGGCTTTTAAAGATGTTTATGGATGACTATGCCAACCTGAAAATATTCGATGAATCCCATACCGAGCCACTCAAGCGGTTATCAGGATTGCTCCTTGAGCTGGCGGAGTCCACACGCTTGAAGCAAAAGAAGAAGACCAGCCATCGGAAGCTCCTCAGTCCAAAGAATTTTCTTGCCAAATTTTCTGAAGACGATCAAGATTATGCCCAGGGATTATTGGAATTAGGAAAGTTCAGTTATCGGTTGAGAGATGATGACAATATCTATCTGGGAAAGATCGAACGCCAGTTAAATAGGGCCGTGCTCGAGGGAAGAAGGAGGCTCAAGCGGCGTTTTCCTTCGCAATATCTGAAATTGTCGGATGATCAGATCATCAATAGTCTTTTGGATCACGAATACAAACCCATCTTCGAAGAGACAAAGAGGCCGGAAAAGCAAAGGCCCGAGTGGAACGCCAGGCAGCTCAAAGGGCAGCCCGCAGGCAAGGGGCTTGCTACAGGTGAGGCGCGGGTGATATCTGAAGATTCAGATCTTTTTGTCTTCAAAAAAGGAGAGATCCTTGTTTGTGAAGCAGTGGAACCCAATATGACCTTTATCGTGCCCCTTGCTGGGGCGATCGTGGAACGGAGAGGAGGCATGTTGATCCATGGAGCGATCATCGCAAGAGAATACGGAATTCCCTGTGTAACGGGCATTGCCGATGCAACTCATCTCATTCAAACGGGAGACTCGGTGACTGTTGACGGCTTTTTGGGACTGGTGATCATCGATCGAAAAAAAGAATAAGCGAAAATTTAAATATTTTTTCTATGACAATAGGAATCGATATTTATGAATCATTCAGATCGAAGAGTTCGAATGGAGGATAAATATGGCCGAAAAAAAGAACGCTTTGTACCGAATATGGCGAATGATAACAATTTTTTTGATGATATACCATCCGCTTTTGGTATTCGGAAAAAATCATCCTTTTATTGATTCCATGATGTACGGACAGAGCGAAAGCCTGCTGATCGATGATTTCTCCGGCTCTAACGGGATCTCATCTTTGGGCCGCCAGTGGAGAATGTTTACGGATCGAGTGATGGGTGGTGTTTCCACAGCAGACTGGGCTTATGAAACAATCGATGGGCGAAGGTGTGTTCGTCTCAGGGGAGATGTGTCTTTGGCCAACAACGGGGGTTTTGTGCAGATCGCTCTTCCTTTGACCGAAGAGGGCCGGCCTTTTGACGCCAGTGCATTCAAGGGCGTACGGCTCTGGGCCTACGGTAATGGGGAGACGTATCACATCCATCTGCGTTCCACGGATAACCGTCGTCCCTGGCAATATTATGGGGCCAAGTTCATTGCAGACAGCTCCTGGCGCATGGTCGAGCTTCCGTTTTCCGATTTCTACCCGGAAAGTCTGAGAGCAGAATTGAAGACCGATCAACTGGTTCGGATAGCCGTCGTTGCCATTGGGAGAGAATTCAAGGCGGATATCGCCGTCGAACGGCTTGAATTTTATCGATAACGCCTCAAAACGACATGCCACTTTGCATTGGGAAAACTTGGCTTCACGTTTCATATTTGTCGGGATTTCTCTATAATGGACAAACGAGGTGAATCATGTGTCGACTACGCTTAATTCCTTTTTTGACTGTCGTGATTTTTCTCCTATTTTTTGCCGCTCTCGTCAAGGCTGACTGGTACTTCGATGCCGAAGGAGGGTATATTTGGCCCGGTTACATCGATGTCAGGATACCGAATGAAACAGGGACTCTGTTTTCGCTCAAAGACGATCTTCCTGCAGAGTCCAAAATTGTCTATCGTTTAAGACTGGGATATCAGTTTAATCCCAAACATTCAGTGTCTGTCCTTTTTGCCCCACTTAGCTTGAACGCACAGGGGAGAGTCGGGAAAGATATTTCTTTCAATGAGGACTTTTTCCCCGCGAATACAGATCTAAAGGCGTTCTACAAGTTTAATTCCTACCGTTTGACATACAGGTTCGATTTCGTAAACTCCAAAAAATGGAAAGTGGGATTGGGATTTACAGCCAAGATCCGGGATGCTGAAGTACGGCTCGAGGATGAGGAGAAAAGCTCATCGAACACGGATGTGGGTTTTGTCCCCTTGCTCAATTTCCGTGTCCATTGGAAGTTTTCCCAAAAGATGAGCCTGCTGCTTGAGGGAGATGCTCTTGCCTCACCCGGAGGTCAGGGAAGGGCCGAAGATGTGTTGCTCGCCCTTTTTTATCGCTTGAGCGAGAGTGTCAGCCTTAAGGCAGGTTACCGCATTCTCGAGGGAGGCGCGGATGTGGAGAGTGTTTACAATTTTACGCTTCTCAATTATCTGATCGCCGGTGCTGTGTTCCGTTTCTGAATCAAAGAGAAGGTTCGAAGGAGATTTAAATAGAATTAAGATTCACCACAGGCATTATTTTTTGAGATTATATTATGGTTAGGGAGATTCATGAACATTCTATTGACAGGGTCTACGGGGTATATCGGAAGACGTCTTGCAGCCCAGCTTCTCGAAGATCCCGATGTCCATCTCAGGCTTTTTGTCAGGAACAGAAAAAAAGTCCAGTTCGTTCCGTCGGAGAAACTCGCAATTTTTGAGGGTAATGCCCTCGATCAAGAATCCCTCTTCGCAGCCCTATCGGGGATAGATGTCGCCTATTACCTCATCCATTCGATGGGGGCTAAGGAGGATTACCGCGAGCTGGACAAATCCATCGCCACGAACTTCCGCGAAGCTTGCATCCGGGCGGGCGTCAAAAGGATCATTTATTTGGGTGGACTTGGTGTTATGGAGACTGCGAGCAAACATCTGCTCAGCCGTCTTGAAACAGGGGAGATCCTCAGCGCCAAGCCGGACCAGATCCAGACAATATTCTTCAGAGCCGGCATCATCATAGGGTCTGGGAGTGCAAGCTTCGAGATCATCCGGAATCTTGTACAAAAGATTCCGGTTATGACCACACCGCGTTTTGTCCATACACGAACGCAGCCCATATCCGTGTATGATGTTTTGGACTATTTATCGCAGGCCAAGGATCTTAAAGAGAAGTCGAATCTGACCGTGGACATCGGATCTGAACAAATGAGCTTCAAAGATATGCTCAAGAGGACTGCAAAGCTCATGGGCCTCAAAAGGTTCATCATTCCGGTTCCCGTTTTTACACCGAAACTCTCCTCCTACTGGCTGGTCTTGATGACATCGGTCCCTTATCGAATCGCAGGTGCTCTCGTCGAAGGATTGCGCTCAGAGACGGTTGCCCAGAATGATAACGCCACGAAATTTTTTCCGGATATTCGGCCTGTGTCCTTCGACCAGGCGATCGAGCGAGCCCTTGCTGAAGTGGAACAAAACCAGGTCCTCAGCCGTTGGTGCGACAGCAGTGCCAAAGAGGTCTGTGATATCAAGGATGCAGATCACGTCGCCAAGGCTGTTTACAGAGACGTACAGACTGTACTCTTTAGTGAGATTCCTCCACAGAAAGTATTCGATGCTGCTCAGTCAATCGGCGGCGTGAATGGCTGGTTCCGGTATGATTGGTTGTGGAAAATCAGAGGATTGATGGACAGGATGTTGGGCGGACATGGAATGCATCGGGGCCGAAGAGACTCTCACAAGCTCAGGATAGGAGATAGTCTGGATTTCTGGAAGGTCGCTGACATCAAAGAAGGAAAGCGTATCCTCCTTTTAAACCAGATGATCGTTCCTGGAAAGGCCTGGCTGGAATTTACTGTCTCCGACAAGACCCTCGTACAGACAGCCCATTTTCTTCCGAAAGGCCTGTGGGGCCGACTTTACTGGTGGCTCACAATGCCCTTCCACCTGTTCGTTTTTAAGGATCTCGCCAGAAAGATTGTCAAGAAAGCGGGAGAAATGCCCTGATCAGAGAGCTTCTACTTTTGAGATATATCCCTTTACATCAAATTTGGATCGGGCGCCTTTGTCGCTCATGAAACGGATTTTTCCGAATATCGGCCGGTTGAACCAGGCCCGGTCATGCACGCCTCCGATCGACCAGGCAATCCCCGTGTATCCATTGGGATCCCGGCCATCCAGTTCAAACCTGTCATTGAGATCGACCGCAACCTTTTGAGCCTGTTCGGGGCTTTCTGTCCATTCCAATATTTTTTTAGCCCAGTACATCCGCATGTAGCCGTGCATCTTACCTGTTTTGACCATCTGATTTTGGGCGGCATTCCAAAGCGCATCATGAGTCTTTCCCTGTTCGAACTGATCGTATGTGTAAATATACTCCCTTTTGTCTTTTCTGTGCTCGTCGAGGGATTTTTTTGCCCAATCGGGAAATCCAAAGAAGTTATCATAGTTTTCGTTGTAATAGCAGTAGTTATCGGCCAATTCCCTCCTGACTATAAGCTCTTCCAGGAATGCATCACGGTTTTGGTACGGCGCGCCGGCTTTTCGAACTTCAAGAGCGACCCTCTGGGCCGAGATCTGTCCAAAATGAAGATAAGGAGATAGGTCGGATTGGGCGTCCCGGCTGGGATCATTCCTTCCCGCATCGTAATCGGAAAGTTTATGTTTTATAAAATGATTCAAGATCTTTTTTCCTGCCTTTTCGCCAGATTCCAGCCAATCGACCTCTATGATCTTTCGGCCCACTCCCAGGCTTTTCCGAGCACTTTCCCAATCTGAGCGTGGAATTTCATCCTTCCAGGGAATAGAGTGTTTCTTGAGCGGAGGGAATTCTTCTAAAAATTCATCCAGGATTCTCTTGACCTTCGGACGAAAGGTGTAAGCGGCGAACTCCTGTTTGGGGGACGCCTGCCAACAAGGAATAATGTTGTGGGCATCCACTTCATGGAAGGGGATATCGATCTTTCGGGCGACATCCGCTTTCCATTCTTTCTTGATGCGGAGCGGATCAAAGTCTGTGATGAGTGCACTCGCTTGCTTCTGGCGCACGAACTCGGGCAGGACAACACCAGGTTTACCTTTGAGCAGGAAAAATGGGATCTGTTTTTCCCTGAGGTATCCTTCTGTTTCCTGAAGGCCTTTGAGCATGAAGTCATACTGCCGGATGCCCGCTCCTAAGAATTCAGGCACTAGACAAAAAGCAACCCCTAACTCCGATTGGGTTCGTAGAGCTATCTTTTGGGCATAAATAAGGGCCCAGTTATCATGAACCCTTTGATCCCGGCTCATCCAGTATATGACAGGCCCTATGGTTCGATCTCCGTCTTTCAGAATTCTTGTGCGTTCTTGTTTCATGATCGTTTCTTTCCCCAGATGTGCATGGAGGTCATCATAGATTTGTTTGGTCTTTTTTTATCACGTATAGGTTGGAATGTAAAATAGATAACGGAGGGGACCGCCCTTAGTTTTATTTTTTATTGATTATCTTTGTGTCGATTTCTGGTTCTCATGTGTATTATGATTCTGTCGTGTCTTTGGATACGGCTGTTTCTTCAGCTTCAGGGATTTATCCTTCGGATTCTTCGGTTTTTTTGGACTTTGAGGTTTTTTCTTTAAATTCGTCGACTTCGGATTTGAGCTCTTTCAGTTCTTTATCCAGATCTTCTTCCAGCGTGGCCTTTTTTTCACTCTGTTTTTTTTCGACTGCATCAGATCCTTTCTCGACCTCTGCTGATTTTTCTGCATCTCCAACATGCTTTTCCTCAACCACATCGGGTTTTTCATTGGTTTGTTCCGGTTCTTCTGCAGGGGGTGCTGGTTTTTCGGGAGTTGCGGGCGGAGGAGCAACGACCTGCTTTTCAACAATCCTGGTTTGAACGCGGTCGCGAACCATAAAAGAAATCACAAAAAATATGAGCCCGATAATACAGAAGGTTCCAGCGATGGCGACCACTGGCGAAAAAAGGTGCTCGATGATCATCACAGGGATCCAGCTTGCTTTTTCAAAGATCAAATCGTTCAGTTCCGTCGACCATTCTTCAGCGTGGGAATAAGAGTAGGGCACGAAGTTGAGTGCCCAGATAGAGACCGTCTTAACAAAGAGGGAGAGCAATAGAGCAGGAATAGCTGCTAATAGGATGGAGACACCGGTCCACCGGAAGAAACTGGCTGGGGATGTGGCAGCGATGAGAGCGCCGATAAATATGAAGAAGGCTGGGATCAGGAAAAGCGTGTACGAAAACCATGTTATGACACGAGAGATGCCGAAAGGGATAAAGTGCGCATCCTCGAAAATTTCGACTTCCTCCTCCATCTCGGAGACCGCTTCGATTCGTTCATACCTCAAAACCTCCAGGGCGATATCCAGATCCGGCCTGCAGGCGGGAGGCCACTCATCACCCCAATCCTCTTCCGCAATATCCACCCAGGTTTCCATTCCTTCCGCATCACAGGGGGGGAGTTCTTCCAAAATCCTCATCATGTATCTGTCGATGTCATCGCGGAGCAGGATCTCTTTAAGGGGGCGGAGGTCCAGAACGATGGTCCTTGGTCTCCTTTTACCACGGAGTACTTCCCCAGTCTCGCGCAATGTTTCGGATAACTCATCTCTGAGCCAGTCATGAAGACCGGTTTCTTCCATTACTAATGTAGGTGTCACACCCGCCTCGGCTGCTGCTCGGAACCATGCTCGTGTGTTTTCGTCGGAGATCACACGTTCTGATTGCGCATCCTTGAAGATCTCTTCGGTCATCTCTGGGATATCAGCAATGATCTCTTGTGGGAGGTCTGTGAGAAATTCAGGGGAGACTGTGGCTTTCGTCAGCCCAACGAACCAGATAACACCAAATAAAATGGGAATTCCAAAAAATATGAGTATGAATAAAGCGATGATCTTTCTTGCAGCTGTCATGATCGCCCTCCTTATTGTAAAGGTCGTTTTTGCCGAACGTATTTAGATTATAAATTACAAAATTCGCAATTACAAACATTTTCTACATTTTTTATACGTTTTTTATCCCCATTTAGTTTAAAGTTTCTATCCTGGTTCTGCAAAAATTTAACAACTCTCCTCTCATGTGTTATCTTGAGACTATGATTCTTCAGGGTGAAAAAATGGATAAGAACGTGCGGCATAGACACCACTCTGTAGCCGATCAATTTCTCAAAAATCTTTAGTAGCAGAGCTAACTCAATTTCTTCACTCATTTACCTATCGTTTTACCTATCATTTTTGTTTGACACATCCGGAACGAGTTGATATTCTTTTTCCAAGATTGGATAAGGGGTAAACAGTGGTAAAAAAATGTCCTAAGTGTTTAACCGAGAATTCTTCCGATTATAAGTTTTGTAAGGTATGTCAGTCGCCTCTTTCTTTAACAGAAGAAGCCCCTGCTCAGACAGAGAAAACCTCTGACAAGATAGAAGAAACCTCTACACCGGAAAAAGTGACCTCCGCTTCCACAGAGGAAGCTTCGGATCTAAAAGAGGCCCCCTCTGTTATGAAACGGGACGAAGCTGATGTAGCTGAGGAATCATCCGCTCCTAAAACGCAAACGATACGGCCTGCTGTCAAAGAACTGAAAACGGGTGTTATCATTGCTGACAAGTACAAACTGATCGAGGAGTTGGGAAGGGGCGGTATGGGCGTTGTCTACAAAGCCGATCAATACCAGCCCATCAAGCGGAGTGTAGCGCTAAAGATCATCAAGTTGGGCATGGACACCCGCCGCGTCATCGCCCGTTTCGAAACGGAAAAACAGGCGCTCGCTGTCATGGATCATCCCAACATCGCCAAGGTCTTTGATGCGGGTGCTACAGAGACAGG
Organism: Candidatus Aminicenantota bacterium; assembly: GCA_050115915.1. Lineage (GTDB taxonomy): Bacteria > Acidobacteriota > Aminicenantia > Aminicenantales > Aminicenantaceae > WTAW01. The sequence continues at coordinate 8,964 of JASFPP010000034.1, read as the reverse complement.
GAGGCCATATTTTGTGATGGAGCTTGTCCAGGGATTGCCCATATCCAAGTATTGTGACCGGCACAACCTGACCACCCGCGAGCGACTCGAGTTGTTCATCCCTGTGTGTCAGGCTGTCCAGCATGCCCATCAGAAAGGAGTAATCCACCGGGATTTGAAACCATCCAACGTGATCGTGACTGTTCAGGAGGATAAACCTATCCCCAAGATCATAGACTTCGGAATTGCCAAAGCAACAGGCCATCGCCTGACAGAGGAAACCCTCTACACGGAGCAGGGACAGCTCATCGGAACGCCCGAATACATGAGTCCCGAGCAGGCAGAGATGACCGGACTGGATGTGGACACACGAACAGATATCTATTCGTTGGGCGTGATGCTTTATGAGTTATTGGTCGGAGTGCTGCCTTTTGATGCCAAAACGCTCAGGGAAGCGGGATTGAGTGAAATCCAGAGGATTATCCGGGAGGTGGAGCCCCTCAAAGCGAGTACACGGTTGAGTAAAGAGGGAGAAACACGGACAGAGATTGTTAAGCACAGGAAGACAGACTTTGCGTCGCTCCAGAGGCAGCTCAAGGGGGATTTGGACTGGATCACTTTGAAAGCCATGGCAAAGGATCGAACGCATCGGTATGCCTCAGCTTCAGAATTGTCTTCGGATATTGCGAGTTATCTCAAAGATGAGCCTATTCAAGCGAGCCCTCCCAGCACGACCTACCGGTTGCGGAAGTATATTCGAAGGCACAGAACAGGTGTTTTTGCCGCAGGTGTTGTGTTGGTGGCGTTAGTGATCGGGATCACAGGAACCAGTATTGGACTGATCAAAGCAAGGAGTGCGGAGAAAAAAGCCAGGGTCGAAGCAGAAACGACTCGCCAAGTGTCGGATTTTATGATCGATCTCTTTAAGGTCTCCGATCCCAGCGAGTCAAAGGGCAACTCTATCACTGCAAGAGAGATTCTGGATAAGGGAGCGAAGAAGATCCAAAGCGAGCTTGAAGAACAACCTTCGGTGCAGGCCAGACTGATGAACACCATGGGTTTGGTCTACCACAATCTGGGGCTCTACAAGGATGCTCGATCCCTTCTTGAAAATGCTCTGTCGATCGGGGAGAGCGCATTAGGAACCGAAGCCAAGGAGGTTGCAGAAAGCCTTGAAGCCTTGGGCAATAACTACCTCTCCGAGGGAGAACAAGAAAAAGCGAGGCAGCATCTTGAGCGTGCACTGGTGTTAAAGAAGAAGCTTTTCGGACAAGAAAGTGTCCCTGTTGCAAGCGGTATGAACAACCTTGCCAACCATTTTCAAGCTGTTGGCAACTATGAAGAAGCAAAGCACCTCTATGAGCAGTCGATCGCAATCTGGGAGAAGGCTCTCGGGCCGGAAAACCTGGACGTCGCCGCTCCTCTCAATAACCTGGGACTTTTGCTTTATAAAGTGGGAGACTATAAGCAGGCGCTCCAAATGTATGAACGGGCCCTTAAAATCAAGGAAAAAGAGGAAGGCATGGACCACCCCGGAATAACAGATACTTTACACAATCTCGGCATGCTTTATTCGGAACTGGGAGAGCAGGAAAAGGCCAAAAGCCATTTTGAACGGGCATTGGAGATCACAGAGAAATCTTATGGTTCTGAGCATCCCTATGTTGCCGATACCCTCAGAAGTATAGGTATTCTTCATGCCCAGGAGAGTGAGTACGAGATAGCGCTCCCTTACTTCGAGAGGGTTTTGGAGATCGATAAGAAAGTTTATGGAGAGTCTCATGGAATGGTGGGAAGTGATATAGCGAACCTGGGATTGTTGAACTTCGAAATGGGGAACTATGCCGAAGCGAAGCCGCTTTTAGAGCGGGGTGCAGCCATCAAAGAAAAGGCTTTAGGTCCGGACCATCCCCTCATCGCAAATGACAAGAGCAGTCTTGCCGGTCTTCATATAGAGATGGGGAATTACGGGTTAGCGCTGCCACTATTTCAGAAAGCCTTGGAGATAAGAGAAAAAGCACTTGGAGCCGAACACACGCTGGTCGCATCCAGTCTCAGCGATGTGGGTTTAGTTCTCACTGAGCTGGGACGAATCGAAGAAGCCAAGCCATTGTTCGAAAAAGCTCTGGCGCTCCAGGAGAAGATCCTCGGACCCGAACACCTCAATGTGACCATAATCCGAAATCGATATGCCAAACTCTTCTTTGTCAAAAAAGACTACGCAAAGGCCCGCGTGATGTACGAGCAGGCTTTAAAAGTCAACGAAAAGAACCAGCGTGCCAATCATCCTGAAGCCGCCGTGAGCTTGAGAGGGCTTGCAGAATTAAGCTATGCAGAGGGTGACTTTGCGCGTGCAGAGGAGTTATTTCAACGCGCCCTTTCCATCCAGGAGAAAAAATTCGGCACATTGAACCCGAGAATTGTGGAAACTTTAAGGGGATATGCCAGAGTCTTGCGAAGGCTAGGCCGCGAAGATGAAGCTAAAAAACTCGAATTCCGAGCTGATGCGATTGATAATAATTAGTCCCTTCACAGCGTTATAATTTCAGAATTTGCCAGGGATTCTCAGAAAAAGAAATGGAGAAACGAGAAAGGGAGATCTTCTTCGAAATCCATCAGGGGCTCCCGCGAGAAGGACCGGGGCGGAATGACTACACTCGTAAGGCCTTCGACATGTTGCCCTCATTGGATCGACCGCAAATCATTGATATCGGGTGTGGCCCAGGCAACCAGACCATAGAGCTCGCCAGATTAAGCGGCGGTTTTGTGATCGGCTTGGATAACCATCAGCCTTATTTGGATGTTCTCGAAGAGAAGATCAGAAAGGATGGGCTCTCCGAACGTGTAAAAGTAAAAAACGGCTCTATGTTCTCCATGGATTTCCCCGAAGAAAGCTTCGATATTATCTGGGCTGAAGGTTCGATTTACATAATCGGTTTTGAGCGGGGGCTCAAAGAGTGGAGAAAATTCATCAAAGCCGAAGGTTTTCTCGTTGTCCATGAGATGACATGGTTGAAACCCGATCCACCCAGTGAAATTGCTGAATACTGGAGAAGAATGTATCAAGGGATCACAGCTATTCCTGAAAATCTTGAGATCATCTCCCGATGTGGATACAAAGTCCTTGGCCATTTCGCACTCCCGGAAGAGGCATGGTGGGAGGAGTATTACGATCCTCTGGAAGAGCGTTTAAGTCAGCTCAGGACAAAGTACAAAGATGATCAGGAAGCACTCAAAATTCTTGATAATGAACAGGAGGAGATCGATCTCTACAGGAAGTACTCCGAATGGTATGGGTCTGTGTTTTTTGCGCTGAAGAAGCTCTGAGGAGCGATTCCGAAGGGTCAGTGAGATAAGCTAGGGGTTTCCTTTAGATTTATCCACTAACTTCATTTTTGCCAGAAGGTTTTTGAACCTCGGGTCGTGTTGCAGTTCTGGTGCAAAGATTTCTGTGTATACATTTATGTAAGGCATCAGGATATCCCTCGTCTTATAGGCTTTGTCGAAAAACTCGAAGGCCAGATCGAAATCCCCAAAGGACGCGGCCTGCCAGGCCAGATTAACGAATGATGGAGTTGTCTTTTCGATCTCACTGAGCTGTTTATTGAAGATACCGCGGGCTTTTTCTTTTTCGCCCTTTTTCAGATAAGTGAACGTCAATCCCCCCTCTGCCCAACCCGGATAGACACCGAATTCCTTGCTTTTTTTAAATGTTTCGATGGCAATATCTAGTTCTCCTTTTAAGGCATAAGAGTGTCCTGCGTGGAAATAGGCCAATCCTAGCTTGGGATCAATCTCTTTGGCTTTTTCAAATTCTTCGAGGGCCTCATCATACCGCCCTGTGGCAAAATGAATGCCCACTCCCCAGGCGTAATAGAGGGGCATGAGTGGATCCAGGCTAAGTGCTTTCGTCACGGCGCTGATCGCTTCGTCGAAACGTCTTTGACTGAGTGAAAACCAGCTATATGTACCATGAGTGAATGTGTCACCTGGATTGAGCGTCAAAACGCGGTCCAGACTTTTCTCGGTTGCCTCCCAATCCCACTCAAACCAAAAAGCTATAGCAGCCACCTGAGCATGTGCCTCAGCCAAATCTTCATCCAAGTTCAAGGCTTTTTCGAGCGCCGCTTTGGCTTTGGGCAGCACTTCGGCTGGAGGGGCGAGATTCATAACTCCTAGACTGACGAAAATTTGAGCCATACCTGCATAAGCCAGTGCAAAATTGGGGTCTCTGTCAAGGGCCTGCCGGAAAAAATTGAGGGCTTTGTCGTAGGATTCGGTGTCCGGTCTTGCGGTGAAATAAAGTCCCTTCAGGTAAAGATTATGGGCTTCGGGATCGTTGGTCGACCTTTTTTTCAAGGCTGTTTTCTCCCCAACGCGCAGCGTGACCTTGAGGCTTTCTACGATAGCCAGAGAAATTTCATCCTGAATGGCGAAAACATCAGCTGCATCCCGGTCGAACCGCTCCGACCAGAGATGGAAACCATCTTCGATATTGATAAGCTGAGCTGTAATCCGCAATCGATCACCGGCTTTTCGAATACTTCCTTCTAAGACGGTCTGAACGTTCAGCTTTTCCCCAATTTTTCGAATATCCGTTTTTTCGCCCTTGAATGCAAATGCTGATGTCCGTGCGACAACACGCAAACCCTGAATGTGTGAGAGAGCGTTGATCAATTCTTCAGCGATACCATCACAAAAATACTCCTGATCTTTTTGGGGACTCATATCAACAAAGGGGAGGACCGCGATGGACGGTGTTCTTTTTTGGGTAGGAACCGATGGAGAGACGATGATATCTTGAAGATTTACAGTTCTGAGATCCTCGATCAAGCTACTGGTACTGGCGTATCTATTTCTCGGATCTTTCTGGAGGCACTTTTCCAGGATCGTTTCTATCATGGCCGGAATATCATCTCTAAAAGTTCCAATGGCGTGAGGGTTTCCCTTAATAATAGCCCGGAAAATGGCCTGCTCATGTCCTCCTGAGAATGGGTTCTGGCCGGCCAGAATTTCGAAGAGGAGACAGCCGAAAGACCAGATGTCTGTTCGAAAATCGACCTTTTTGCCGAGGGCTTGTTCGGGGGACATGTATGCGACTGTTCCCATCACAGCGGCTGTCTTAGTAATGTCATCAGCGCTCTCCAATTTGGCCAAGCCGAAATCCATTATCTTGACCAAGCCTTTATCGGTGAGCATGATGTTGGCGGGCTTAATGTCGCGGTGAATGATCCCTTTGTTATGGGCCTCCTCCAATCCCTTGGCGACCTGATATGCAACATGCAGGGCTTTATCGATTTTAAGGGGTTCTTTCGTGATGATTTCCTTGAGAGTCTGTCCATCGATGTAGGCCATTGCTATGTAAACCTGATCCTCCAGTTCCTCGACCTCATAGATCGTGCAGATATTTGAATGGTCCAGTGAAGCAGAGGCCTGGGCCTCCCGGATAAACCTCTCCCTAGCTTCTTTAGAATGTACGAGCTCAGGCGGTAAAAACTTTAGGGCTACAAAACGTTTAAGTTTTGTGTCTTCGGCCTTGAGCACCACTCCCATACCGCCCCGGCCGATTTCGCCGATGATTCTGTATTTATTTGCGAAAAGGATTTTCTTTTTGGGGAACTGATCAGTTGTGGAAATGGTTTTTGTTACGGAGGCAGGCTTTTCTGCTGCCAATAATGTCGCACAGTTTCCGCAAAACCGAGAGGTGTCCGGGTTGTCAGCTTGACATTGGGGACATTTCATGGGGGTGTTTCCAGCCGCATCAATAATATGTCAAATTGGATGAAAACACAACGTCGGATTATCGTTCCTCTGATTTGTAGTGTGTGATGAAAGAGATTATTCTTTTTTAGGTTTTTTCCCTGCGTTTTTCCACTCTTTGATACTTTTCCCCATATTTTCGAGCACGGGTTTGACCGAGGCCGCCCAGTCTTTCATCTTTTGCGAGAATTCACTGCTCGGCCCTTTGATCACGCCACCCAATTCTCTCAACTTTGTACTGAGCTCATCAAGAGAAGGCTCGACAGCCTTGTCAAAATCCGTGAATTTTTCCTCTGCTTTATCGATGTGGGGCTTGATCTCCCTGCCGAGCTCCTTGATCCTGTCGCCGATATCATCGAAGATATCTTTTTCTTTCTTAGTCATGAGTTTGACCTCTTTTTATGTGTATTAAGATTATAACATTTTGTGCAGTTATTAAAAATTTTTACATCGACATCTGATTAGAAGAATTCTATACCAGCAATGAATAAAGGGGATGAGTTGCCCGAATCGATATGTTTTCCGCTGTTGAAGAGGCCGACGGCTTGAATCCCGTTCAGGTTATTTCCAGTAATGTAGAAGCCAGCGCTGATTTATACTCCCGCTAAATTTTCGCCTGTAATATTAAAGAGAGGGACGCTTGCCACGCACAGCCTCTTTCTAGCTTTGTTCTATTTAGGGATTAAAATCTTTTCTGTGCGATTATTTTAGAAAGCCGTACTGACCCGATGCGGCGTCTCGGAAGAGAGAGAAATAAGGAGGGAGATAGGTGAAAAGAGAGAAGGAAAGGATCATGATGACCAACAAAACGGCTCCGATCACTTTGACCTTTTGGCTCAACAGCCTCCGGGTCATCACTCGGAAGCTTATCATCTGCCCTATGATCACAGCAAATCCGAATAATGCAATATCCGCCCAGAGTATGTGATGCCCGATTAGGGCTGTGTATCCGTAGAAGATGATCACAATGATCAGCGGCATGGAAAGAATCCCGAACGACTTAGCAGTCCAGAAATTTTTTGTTGCGTTTTTGAGAAAAGGAAACTCGACCAGTGCATAGATCAGAGCCGGCCAGAATGCCAATTTGAGGTGTTCCCAAACGCTTTCGTTAACAGCGCCAATAAGAGCCACAGGCGGCCACTGGCCTGCAAGTTCGAACACGAAATGAAAAAAACTCCCCGAGACAAAGATCAGGATAATGCCTGTGAGTTCCCACAGAAGAATAGTCGTTTTTGACATCTATTTGCCCGACTATTAACCTAATATAGAAAAATATCGAGTGCAATACAACTTTGTAAAAGGAACTCCTCATCCGACTTTGATGTTCCTTTCGAATGGCTGAAAAATTGAGCACAAAAGATTTTTGGCTTGATTTATATCTAGTATTCCTATAGAATTATTAAATAATTCAATTTTATTGAATGGGATCGCAATAATGCAAACACAGATTTTTTTATTCCGAAGATTTGTATTCGGATTCGTCTGTATTCTCTTCCTTTGCTCCGCCGTTTATTCTGATTTATCCGAAACGATCCTTACGGTCCGCACGATCACCATTGAGGGATTAAAAAGGACGCGTACGAGCGCCGTCGAGCACATCGTCAACGTGAAGAAAGGCGATCCCTGGACAGATGAGACACGGAGTCTTGTGGAGCGTCGTCTCAACAATTACGGCACTTTTAGAAACGTTTCCTTGAAGGAAACCGTTGATGGGAATTTTGTGGATCTCTTAATCCATCTCGAAGACCGCTGGACACTCTTTCCTGTCCCGATCGTAACAACCGGGAGCGGTTCCTCCTATGGATTAGGCCTTTTCGAGCGTAATTTCTTCGGCACCCAAAAGACCGCAGGGATGATCTTTCTTCTTAAAGAGAAAAAACCACGCTTTTTTGTGCTCTATAACGATCCTCATTTTCTGTCCTGGGATTGGGAGCTGACGCTGATCGGGGGATATCGGGATGAAATCATTACCGATTTTGAAGAAGAGCAGGTTTCAGCCGCCGCTCTCCTGCGGTACAGGTTCAATGATTTTACCTCTGTCGGCGGAGGGTACAGTTACAGCAATGTTACACACAAAGGTGGTGTTTTGACACCTGTCGACGGGGCTTCACACGCCCTTAACCTGGATTTTCTCTATAACCGTCTCTATTATGATGAGGATTATGTGGAGGGCCTGTCTCTAGGGTTGAGTTTTCAGAGGGACTTGTGGTTTTCGGACTTCAACTCAACTCTCGCCGGTCTGACCGCATCACTCTATAAAAAAGCCTTCTTCCATCACACGCTCGCAATCCAGAACATCCTTTCCATGAGCTGGGATGCTCCCTACGGCTATACCTATGTTTTGGGCGGAAAAGGGGGCCGGGGGACCTTGCCTGTGAAGGGATACGATGATAACGAATTCCTGGCCGATCAGGTTCTATCGGGAACGCTAGAATACCGGATCCCCTTCTTCACATCTCGGGTTTTCATATTATCAGCGGTGGGTTTCTATGATTATTCATTTTTTTCAGAGAAACTCGATCGTCTTTTTTCATCTGAGTTTATCCACAGCTACGGACTCTCTGTGCGTTTGTATTTGCGCAGACTGGCGCTTCCCGCGTTCCAGCTCTATGCGGCCTATGTTCCGGAGAAGGATCGTTATGATTTCGGCTTGATGATCGGAATGTCCTTCCGTTGATCGGAAGTATGGCTGCAGGCCAACGCTTTTCCCGTCCAGCAAAATGTGCTACATTAACATCTTTTCAAGGCTGCAGCAATGACCATCATCCAGGTGGAATTCAACACGTTGATAACATGTGTGGGTATGGCCTGTGCCTCTGTTCAGGGGGCAACAGGAATGTATGCTGGTTATTACAGAAAAAAGACAGGACTGCTGAAGACCAACTCCGTTCTCTTCCAGTCTCATCGGGCATTCGGAAGCTTTGCAACCATGCTCTATCTCCTCGGATTGTTTGCTGGCATAACCGGTCTCATCGGAGCACTCACTGAAAATGTCCCTCCGCTCGAGCTTGACAGTGCTTCCTTCAATATCCACACATGGGGATCATTTCCTGTGTTGTTTATTTTTGTGTGGAAAACCTGGCTCTCCTACTTTAAAAAAGCGCCGCTCTACGGAAGGAAGAAATGGCTGGGAATTGCGATGTTTTTGGCCTGGGTATTCACCTGGATCACCGCTGCCGTTTCCTACTATGAGCGCACGCTGCCCTCGAATCCGCAACATCCTCC